>CAYLNK010000006.1:0-55743 GCA_964384675.1 uncultured Holophagales bacterium
GACTCGCGCTCCGCCTCGAACGCGTCGGCGAGGAGGCCCGAGTGGAGCTGGACGTGCGTCGCGCCGTCGGCCGGACGGGCGGCCAGGATGGGCCCGCGCTCCCCGGCGAGGAGGCGGCGGAGCCCGCGCTGGAACGAGAGCTCCGCCAGGCTCCGGCCGAGCCACCGAGGGTGGGGAACCTCGATCACGCCGCCGGCGGCGGCACCGCGGACCCTCGACGCCACGACGCGGACGGCCTCGCCGCGCGCCGACAGGTACGCCGAGAGATCAGCCAGGTACCGCTCCCGGCCGCCCCCCGACGGGTCCCATCGGTCGGTGACGAGGACGATCACGCCGGCAGCGCGGCCAGCGGTCCCAGCTGCTCGCCGAAGAGCGCCGCGAACGCGGGACACGTCTCGAGGAGCTGGCCGGGGGTCCCGTCGCCGACGATCCGCCCGCGCTCCAGCACGACGACGCGCGAGAGCCGGCCGACCGTGGAGAGGCGATGGGCCATCACGATCACCGTCCGCTCCGCGAGCCAGCCCGAGAGCCGCTGAAAGATCTGCGCCTCGGTGTCGCCGTCGAGCGCGCTCGTGGCCTCGTCGAGGACCACCACCCGCGGGTCGGCGACGATGGCGCGAGCCAGCGCGATCCGCTGCTTCTGCCCGCCGGAGAGGTTGCGGCCCCCCTCGGTCAGGACCGTCTCGATCCCGTCCGGAAGCGTCGCGATCCACTCCGAGAGACCCGCCAGCCGGGCCGCCTCCGCCACCGCCGCCGGCGACGCCCCGCGCGCCCCGTACCTCACGTTCTCGGCGAGCGGCCCGCTGAAGACGAACGGGTCCTGCTCCACGACGCAGACCGCGCGCCGCAGCTCGTCGAGGGAGAGCTCGCCGAGGTCGACGCCGTCGAGCGTGAGGCGCCCGGCGTTCGGGTCGATCAGGCGCAGGAGGAGGCTCGCGATCGTGCTCTTCCCCTCGCCGCTCCCGGCCACGATCGCGACCGCCTGGCCGGCCGGCACGGCGAGGTCCACCCCTTCGAGGAGCGGCCGCTCCGCCACGTGCCGGAAGCGCACGCTCTCCAGCCGCACATCGCCCCGCACCGGACGCGGCAGGAGGCGCGAACCGCCGGTCTCCGGCACGGGCTCGTCGATCACCTCGTAGACCCGAGCCGCGGACGCGAGCGAACGCTGCAGGACGCCCTGCATCTCGCTCAGGCGGCGGAGCGGCTCGATCGTGCGCGCCGCGAAGAGCCCGAACGCCAGCAGGCGCCCGGCCCCCGCCGGCGACGCCCCGCGGCTCGTGAAGGCCACGAACGCCAGGAGCGCGAGCCCCGTCCCGAGGAAGACGACCGAGAGGAGGAGGGCCGACCAGAGCTCCGCGCGCATGGCCCGCCGCCGGAAGCTCTCGTTCCGAGCGGCGAACCGCCCGATCTCGAGCTCCTCGGCGCGGTAGCCCTTGATGGTCGAGAGACCGTGCAGCTGCTCGTTCAGCGTGGCCGAGAGCGAGCCCGCCTCCGCCTGGGCCAGCGAGCCCCAGCGGCGGATCGTCCGCCCGATCCGGGAGAGGAGGAGCCCGAAGACCGGCACGAACAGCACCGCGGCCGAGGCGAGGCGCGCGTCCAGGTAGAAGAGGACGGCGATCGACCCGGCGGCGTCGAGCCCGTCGGCCACGACGCGCTTCAGGAACGTCTCGACGAAGCCGGAGAGCGCGTAGGTGTCGCCGAAGACGCGGGAGAGGAGCTCACCGCTCGGCCGCTCCCGGGCCGAGCCGACGCGGGCCCGGAGAAGGCGGGCCACGGCCGCGTCGCGCAGCCCCTGGAGCAGGCGGTGGTTCAGCGAGGTGACGGCGTACCGCGACACGAAGAGTGTCGCGACGAGGGCGAGGGTCACGACCAGCGCCTGCGCCACGATCGACCGCAGCGCGCCCGGATCGCCTCCGAGGAACGGTCCCTCGAGCCAACGCTTCAGGAGCCACGTCAGCGAGAGCGCGCCGAGCGCCTGCCCGGCGAGCGCGACGACCGCGACCGCCAGGAGCCCGCGGAAGCGGAGACACTCGCCCACGAGCCGCGGGAACGGCGATCGGAGGCGGGCGGGCTCAGCCATGGGCCCTCGCCTCCGGCACCGCCGACGCCAGGCCCGCCAGCGCCGCGAAGAGGATCCCCATCCGCGTGTTGTTGGTCGGCTCGCCGATCGCCTGGAAGACGTACTCCGAGAGGACCGCGGCCACGAGCGCCACGACCAGCGCGGCGTCGAAGGCCGTACCCGGGTGGAGCCGCGCGAGCCGAGCCAGGACCGCGGTGAGCAGCCCCACGTACGCCACCAGCGCCGGGAATCCGCTCTGCACCGCGACCGCGAGGAACGCCGAGTGCTCGTGCATCAGCACCGGACCGGCGTCGCGCGGCGCGAGCGCCTCGAACGTGGCGGGCCCGTAGCCGGCCCCGAGGAGCGGGTGCCGCAGCGCGATCGCCAGCGCGGGCCGCCACGCGTACTCGAGCCGGTGGTTGAACGTGACGACGTCCCGCCACGTCGCCTTCTTCAGGTCCGTGCTCTCGAGCTCGAGCGTCTCTTTCACGAGGAAGCGGTCGTTGTCGGTGATCGTGCCGATCGCCGAGAGGTCGGGCGCCACCACGACGAAGAGGGCGAGCGCCACGGCGGAGGCCGCGATCACCCGGCGCCCGTTCCCGCCCAGGAGCGCCGAGACGGTGATGGCGACGAGGAGAGCGCCCCAGCCGATCCGGGAGTACGTCCCGATCGCCGCGCCGACGAGGATCACCGCCGAGACCAGGCCGAAGGCGCGTCCGGATCGTCCGGTCCCGGCCTCGAGGGAGGCGAACGCGAACGGCACCATCGGGACGAGGAGCATGCAGACGGAGTTGTAGTCGAGCCCGGGGCCCTGGAGCCCCCCGAAGACGCTCGGCCCGCCGCCGGCGTAGAGCCAGGCGCAGGCCCCCACCAGAACGATCCCGGAGAGGACGAGGGCGCGGACGAAGCGACGGCGACGGGCGAGGTCCATGAGGAGGGTCGAGGCGATCCAGAAGACGACGAGCTGCCGGAGCAGGAACTTCGAGGCCGCCTGCCCGCTGCGCAGGACGTCGAACGAGGTGAGCACCGAGAGCGCCGAGAGGACGACGAAGGCGGACAGCCAGCCCGCGATCGGGCCGAAGGGCGGTCGCGACCGGCGCTGCCAGGCGAGCACGAGCGTGGCGATCGCCGACGCGACGAGGAGCACGCGGGTCACCACCGGAAACGGAGGGACCTGGACGAGCGGGAGGAGCACCACGTAGGCCAGGAACGCCCCCTCGGCGATCACCCCGGGCGCGTCACGCTTCGACCACCCGCGGGACGATGGGATCGCGGGCCGCGCCTGTCAAGGTCGCGGGAGAGAATGCGGCGTGCCCGTCCTCGAGCTGGCGTCCGTCGCCTCGTGGGAGCGCCCCTTCGCTTCCGGCGAGGTGGAACGCGTCGCTCGCGCGCTGGAGGAAGGCTCCGTCGTCGTGCTGCCCCGGCTGCGGGTCGAGCTCGAGGGGGACGAGGGCGCGCTCCTCCACGCCGGCCTCTCGGACGGGCGTGCCAAGAACGTCTCCCTCGATCCAGAGACCGGACGCCTCTCGGGCGTGCGCCGGGATCGCGAGGGAGAGTGGAGGCGCCTGCTGGCGCCGATGCGCCGCTTCGCCGCCGGCGCGGCCCGCCTGGCGCGGTCGGTCTATCCGTCCGCGAGAGAGGGCCGGACCAGCTTCCGTCCCGTGGAGGCCGCGGGCCGCGCCCGGTCGTGGCGCACGGACGACCAGCGGCTCCACGTCGACGCGTTCCCGGCGCGACCCACGGGCGGCGCGCGGATACTCCGGGTCTTCGCCAACGTCCACCCGAGCCGGCCCCGCGTCTGGAGGCTCGGCGAGCCGTTCGAGACCGTCCTTCGCCGCTTTGACGACAGCCTGGGAACGCCCTCGACGACCCAGGCGCTCGCCCTGCAGGCCCTCGGCGTCACGCACGGCCGGAGGAGCCCGTACGACCAGCTGATGCTCCGCCTCCACGACGCGATGAAGCGCGATGCCGCCTATCAGTCCGCGGCGCCGGCCACGATCCTCGAGCTCCCTCCGGGCGCGACGTGGCTGGCCTTCACCGACCAGGTCTCGCACGCGGTCGTCTCCGGGGCGCTGGCCTTCGAGCAGACGCTGCTCGTCCCCATGCGGTCGCTGCGCGACCCGGCCTCCGCGCCGCTCGCCGCCCTCGCCCGGGCCCGCCCGCGCCTTCGCCTCCCGGCCGGGTGACGCCGGAGGCTCCTTTCCGTCTTCTTTCGAGCAGCTTGCGGTGGAACTTCGGTTCCGGTGAGACCAACTCTCCGATAGATTCCGTTTGGTATGCCGATGACCGCGACGTTCCCGATCTCGTGCACGTGGTGCCTGCGCGCCATGGGGATGAGCTCGGTCAAGGACCAGCACGCGGTCTGCGCGGAGTGCTACTCCTGCGTCCTCGGCAGGACGTCCCCGCCCGAGGTCCCGCTCAGCCCGGCCTGCGCGACCTGCAAGGTCCGCCCCGCGCCGCCGCCCGCCCCGACCGACCGGGAGTAGCCGCCCTCCGCTCGGGAGGAGGGGCCAGAAGCGGCCCCGGCCGCGGACTTAGCTGATGGAGGACGCAATGCGTTGCATGCGCGTCACGTTCGACGGAAGCCGGTGCGTGGCCCAGGCGGTCCCGCCGACCCGGTACTGCCGTCAGCACCGCCCGGAGGCTCCCCGGGACATGCCAGGGGTCTCGGGGCCGGACCGGACCGGGTCCGTGGCGATCGAAGGTCCACGGCCGGCGGTCGTGACCGGGGACCGCCCCGAAGAGGTGCGGCCGGCGATCACGCTCGAGGGCTTCGTCACGATCGCGAGGGCCGCGGGCTCGAAGACCCTGGTCCTGCGCGTGCGGGACCCGGCCGTCACCGGCGTCCTTCCGAAGACGGGCGAAGGCTTCACGATCGACCTCGGAGGGGGCACCCGTGTCGGGATCCGGCTGAGCGGCCTCGACGAGGCCCTCGGGTCCAGGACCGGCCGGCTGCACGCCCGCGCCTTCGCAAAGCGCCGCTTCCCGTCCGGCCGGAAGATCGGGTCCCTGTGATCGCGAACGTCGACGACGCCTATCCGGACGCGGAAGCGCAGCTCGACGCCCAGTACGAGGTCCTGTTCAAGCTCTTCTCGGCGCTCGACACGAAGGCCCAGGGGACCGCCACGATCGCGGGTGTGCTGCTGGCGGCCCTCGTGACCGCGACGGGGCGGGAGGCCTACCCGGCGGCGTTCCAGGCTCTCGGACTGCCCGTCCTCGCTCTGATCCTCCTCACCGTCGGCCTCCTGGTCGCGGCGCTCTTCCTCTCCTTCTACTGTCTCCGGGTCCGCGGGATCCCGCGCGTCGCCGAGCCGGCCGAGCTGGTCACCGGGGCGCGCGAGCTGCAGCGCCTCGCCGAGCGCGAGCGGACCAGCGAGGTGATCGCCCGGTATCGCGACGAGTCCCTCGACGGGCACCTGCGGGCCGTGGAGGCGCTGATGCGCGTCGACGAGGTGAAGGCCGCCAGCCTGCGCCGAGCCCAGACCTGCCTCCTCGGCGGCGTCTGCGCGGCCTCCACCTGCCTGGTCCTGATCCTGTTCGTGCAGGCGCTCCGGTAGCCGCCCCTCAGCGCCGGAACGTCTTCGTCGCCGAGCGGCCGTCGGGGTTCACGACGGTGACGGCCACGGCGACTCCCTCGGGGAACCGGTCCTTCAGCCCGGAGCCGAAGACCGTCAGCCTCGAAGGGCTTTCGACCGTGACCGACGGCCAGGGGACCGTCGACGTGCCGATGTACACCTTCGCCGCCGGGTCGAATCCCGAGCCCTTGACCCGCAGCCGGAACGGCCAGCTCTGGGCCGAGATCTCGTCGATCCTCGGCGCGGAGGCCGGCGAGGGCGTCGGCGTCGCGCTGGGGACACGTGTCGGCGTGGCCGTCGGCGTCGGGGGCAGGGGTGTGGGGGTCCGCGTCGGTGTGGCGGTCGGTGTCGCCGTCGCCGTGGGGGTCGCCGTCGATGTCGGTGTCGCCGTCGCCGTGGGCGTGCGCGTCGGCGTCGGTGTCGGCGTCGCGGTGCTGGCCGGCGTCGCCGTGGCCGTCGGCGTCGGAGTGGGCGGGTTCGTCGTGCCGACCGTCACCGAGACCGTCGCGAGATTGGAGTCGGTGCTGCCGTCCCAGGCGGCGAACGTGAACGAGTCGGTTCCCGAGGTCCCCTCGAACGGGTAATACGTCGCCGTCGTGCCGGTGAGCCCCGCCGTGCCGTTCGCGGGCTGGCTCACGATCCGCAGCGTCAGCGGGTTGCCGTCCGCGTCCGTGGCCTGGAGCGGGATCGCCACCGGGACGCCGGCCGGGGTCGACGCAGCGGCCCCGCTGGCGACGGCCGCGCGGTTCGGGTTCCGGCTGTCGTCGTCCGGGCCCTTGTGGCACATGTAGCAGCCGATCTGGAAGCCGCGCCACGTCGCCTTCGCGCCCCACTCCGTCGAGAGGGTCCTCGCCGCGAACGAGCGGGAGAGGACGGTGCCACGGGAATCCGCGCCGTGACACGCCCGGCACGAGGCCGCGTTGCGCTCCGCCTGGCCCTTGTGCGCGCTCACCCAAGACTGTCCGACGGGGTGCATCCCGTGCGGCCCGCCGAGCGGGTTGGACGGCACGGTGGCGTGACACGCGCCGCACTCGGCGAGCGTCCCGGCGTGGCCCTGGAGATCCAGGCTCTGGAGGTTGTCGTTGCGGTGAGACGACGGGAATTCGGCGTGCGTCGAGCCGTGACAGGCCGAGCACTGGAGTCCGCCGTGCCCCGACGAGAAGCGATAGAGGGAGAGCCCGGCGGCGGGGACGTTCGCGTTGGTCGCGAAGGTCGCGTCCACCGCGACGCGCGGCGCGCCGCCCGCCTCGAAGGCGGACGTGTAGCGGATCTGCCCGTTGTTCCGCGTCGCGGTCCCGGTGTGGCACTGCTGGCACGACGGCTCCATGAGCCAGCCGGTGCGCGCCGAAGAGCCCACGGCGGTCATCGAGCCGTGGCAGCTCTGGCACTGCATCTCCATCGTCCCGTCGGCCGCCACGGCGTTCCCCATCGCGCCGCGCAGGCAGCGCGTCGTGGAGCCCGGGTGGCACCGGTAGCAGGCCGAGCGGTTCGCGCTGGCGTCGAGCGCCAGGCCGTTGGTCGGGTCGACCGCGGTCGCGTGCGAAGCGTGCATCGCCCGTGTCAGCGGCGGCACGCCCGCGACGCCGCCGGCCGCGAGCGCCTCCGAGGCGTGGCATGCCGCGCAAAGGACCGCCTTCCCGTTCGCGGCGACCTGGTGAAGGAGGCCCTGCGCCGGGAAGCCCGCGGTCGCGAGGGCTGCGGCGTATGCGGGGTTCGACGCCTCGGCCTCGTCGTGGACCTTGAGGATGTTCAGGCGATAGTCGCGCTGCGGATCGGGGTCGTAGACCCAGCCCGTGGGCGGGCGCGCCGCGGGCCCCGAGCCCGAGGCGTGGCACGCGCTGCAGTCCATCTCGTCGGAGACGGGAAGGACGATGCGTGTCGACGCGAGGGCGCTCCCGGCGGTGTTCCGGGCGACGAGCTTCATCATCGGGTACGGGTTCCTCGCGCCGGCGTCGTCGGTCGGCGTGATCGGGATCCCCTCGGCCAGGAAGCTCGTGAAGGACGGACTCCAGTCCATCGCCTGAGGCGGGTTGCCGGGCCCCGGCATGTTCTTTCCGGCGAGGCCGTGGTCCACCGCGAGCGGCACTCCGAAGAGAGCGAGCGCGTTCAGCCAGAATCCGGTCTTCCCGGCGGAGGTCGTGTTGATCGAGCCGGACGGATCTGCGACCGCCTCGTACGTGACCGTGAGCCCGGTCGGGCTCTTCACCAGCTTGCCGCTCGCGTCGACGAGCTGCGCGTGCACCGTGTTGTACGGCGGCAGGATCGAGAAGACGCCGTAGTCCGCGTCCATGCAGTGCATGCCGAGGTTGTTCCATCCCACGATCGTCCAGCCGGTGCCGGGCGTGAGCGCGAAGACGCTGGCCCCGAGGAGGGCGCCGAAGGCCACACCGACGGCGGCGAGACCGAGGACCATACCGGGTCGCGAGCTCTTCACGTGAACCTCCTTCGGGAATGCTCCAGCGGCGTTACCCACCGCGGAACGCGTTGACGGGTCCGGCTGGTTTGACTGCTGGAGCGATTTCGATGGAGCTGGATGCGGCTCCGCCCGTACGCCGCGCCCGGTTCCGGAATGGGCACAAGGTGCGCCTGGCGGGACGCTCGAGCCATGATGCACTTGCATCACGACGCCGGGTCGAGTGTGCACAGTCCGGAAGTCCCGGAATTGAGCACCCTCGCCGGGAGTGTCAGCCGCTGGACCGGGACGAGCGCTCGCTCGACCCCCGTCGAGCGCCGGCGCTCAGCTCATCGGGGCGCTGCCGCCCCCCCGGCCCCCGGGGCACCGGTTCGAGGCCGTGAAGAGGTCGCTTCACGGCCCTCAGAGCCTGGCGGTCGGAGCCGACGGGCTGAGCTTTCCGGAGACGGGGAGCGGCGGGCAGGCGCGAAGCGCCGGCACCAGGTCCTTCAGGAGCTCTCGCGCGCTACCGTAGCGCTCTCCGCGGTCCTTCGAGAGGCAGCGCCGGACGACTTGGTCGAGCGCCTCGACCTCGGGTCCACGGCCGGGGAGCCGGACCTCGTCGCAGAGGGTCGAGCTGACCAGCTCGCGCACCGACCAGCCGCGGAACGGGCGCTCCCCGGTGAGCACCTCGACGAGGACGACGCCGAACGAGAAGACGTCCGAGCGCGCGTCGACGTCCTCGCCCGAGAGCTGCTCGGGTGACATGTAGCCGAAGGTCCCCACCACGGTGCCGGGCACCGTCAGGCTCTCGGGCCCGCCCAGGTCCAGGATCGTGCTCTTGGCGAGTCCGAAGTCCAGGACCTTGAGCGTCACGCGGCCCTCCCCGTCACGCGCGAGGAGGATGTTCTCCGGCTTCAGGTCGCGATGGACGATCCCCGCCGCGTGGGCGGACGCGAGCCCCTCGAGCACCTGAGCCGCCCAGTCCGCGGCGAGCCGCGGCGCGACCGCCCCACGCCTGTCCAGCTCGGCCCTCAGCGTCACACCCTCGACCCTCTCCATCACGAGGAACGCGACGTCGTCGCCGAGCGTGCCGTAGTCGAACACGGAGACCACGTTGGGATGAGAGAGCCGGGCCGCGGAGCGCGCCTCGATCTCGAACCGGCGCGCGGTGCGCGCGTGGAGGAGGCGGGTCCCGGCCACGACCTTCACCGCCACACGCCGCAGCAGGCGCAGATCGGACCCCTCGTACACGGCCCCCATCCCGCCGCGCCCGATCAGGCGGTCGAGACGATAGCGTTCCGCGAGGACGCGCGGCACCGGCAGAGGCACGACCAGCTCGGTCCCGTCCTCCGCGCAGCGGACGCCGTCCGCGTCGGCGCAGGCGCCGCAGCGCGGACACTCCTTCAGGAAGGCGTGCTCGGGCGAGACCCGCGACAGCACCTCGCGCGCGCGTTGCCTCTCGACGGCGAAGCGTTCGCGCAGGCTGCTGTTCTCCCGTACGATCGCCATCTGCGCGGCGACCGCGGCCAGCAGCTTCCGGTCGGCCGCGCCGTACGGCTCCTCGGACCGCTTCTCTCCCAGCAGCAGCAGCCCGCCGAGACGTCCGTCGGTGCCGGTCATCGGGACCACCAGGACGATGCCGTGCCTCACCAGGCGACTCTGCTCCTCCTCGGGGACC
Source organism: uncultured Holophagales bacterium (assembly GCA_964384675.1). Taxonomy (GTDB): domain Bacteria; phylum Acidobacteriota; class Thermoanaerobaculia; order UBA5066; family UBA5066; genus CAYLNK01. Next base: position 9,708 of record CAYLNK010000006.1, read on the forward strand.
TCGAGCTCCGCCGGCAGCGGCACGTCGACCGGCTCCGTCCGCCCGTCCAGCGCCGCGGCGAGCCGCGACGTCCGCGGCACGGGAAACGACCCGGAGGAATCACCCGACGAGAAGACGAGGCTGGCGCTCGAGTCGTCCCCCACCTCAACCACGTGGAGGGCCTTCGGGTGGAGCGCGGACTCGAGCTCCGCGTTCACGCGGCTGGAGATCTCGGCAAGCGACGGCAGCTTCGCGATCTGTGCCGCCAGGTCGACCAGCACCCGCTCGCGGTCGTACGCCTCGCGGAAGAAGCGCCGGTCGAGCCAGCCGCGCAGGTGCCGCCGGAAGACCAGCGTGAGCGCGGTCAGGAGGAGGAGCAGGAGATGGATCCGGTGCTCGAGGAGGACCCGGCCGAGCGGCTGGTCCCGGTAGCGGAACAGGGCGAGGACGAGGAGCGTCGCCGGCACCGCCAGCGCCACACGCAGGACCTGCCTCGCCAGGAGGTACTGCATCCCGCGCCGCACGACCACGTCGATGTCGAAAAGCCGGTGCCGGACGACCGCGTGCGCGGTCACGATCGGGACGATGGCGAGCGCGAGGTTGGCGATCCGGTACGCGGCCGAGAGCGTCGCCTCGGACAGACCCAGCACCCCGCTCAGGGCGAGGAGGACGAAGTAGAGGAGGAACGGGCCGATCCCGAGGAGAGAGCCCCACACCACCCATCGCATCCGGCGCCGGTGATCCGGCTGCGTGACCGCGCGGTAGTTGTAGGCGGCCACGCCGCAGATCGCCCCGAAGCCGATCAGCGTGGCGGGCAGGTCGAGCACCTGTAGCGTTTCCAGGCGCCGCCACGCGGGAATCCAGCCGTCGGCGGCGAACGGCGCCACGCGCCACTGGATCCGGCTCTGCACTTCCGCCGTGATCCAGAGGAGAGCGGTGACCGGCAGGAGCGCCCGCTCCAGCCAGCGGAGCGGGCCGGTCCCGGTCGGGAAGCGGCGGTAGAAGGCGAACGCCACCGCGAGGTGGAACGGATGCGGCGCCGGAAGGAGGAAGGTGCGGAAGAGCTCGCCTTCGTCCAGGAGCGGGAACATCGGTCCGGTTGCCGTGCGGAGCAACGTGAAGACCGGGAGGAAGAGCGCCAGCGTCCCGAGGAGCGGCAGCGCCTCGTCGCCTCGTCGAAAGCCGATGAAGAGCGCGGCGAGGAGAAACGACAGCGACACGCAGCAGACGACGAGGAGATACGTGTAGTCGGTGCCCGACCGCGGGAGGCGGCGGCCCGCCAACGGAACGGTCAGCCGCGTCCCGGCCCGCTCCACCGCGAGGCGGTGCTCACGCCCGTCGGCCAGCGACCGGTACGCCCAGGCGAGCCCGACCGCTCCGGCGCGCGCGTTCCCGTCCAGGCTGACGACGCGGTCTCCGGGCTGGAGCCCGCAGGCCTGGGCGTCGACCCGCGCGACGGCCCAGCCCCCGCCGCCGGGCGCGAGACGGAAGCCGAGGTCCAGCCGCTCGCGGCCGACGCGCGCCAGGAGCGCCACCTGGTGGACGACCCCCGCCAACGCGAGGAGCCCCGCGAGGACGATCGCGGCGCGCAAGCGGGGACCTCCCGCTCTTTCTCCGGACACCCCACCAGCATGGCCGAGACGCGGCCGGCGCTCAACCGTCGACGAGGGCCTCGCGCCGGGGCGGCAGGGATCCCGCGAGCCGTGGCTCGCGGCGCGGGGGCGGGACGTCGTACGCGAGCGCCGCCGTGAGGAAGTAGGAGTTGGCGTGGAGCAGTGCCGCGACGAGACCCGGCCCTCCGTCCCGCCACCCCGACTTCAGGACGTAGGACCGCAGGAACTCGAACCCGGGGCGGCAGAGCATCGCGGCCAGCGACGCCCGGCGGCCGCTCTCGCGCCGGTCGTCCGCCTTCAGCTTCGCGTAGATGAAAGACTTCGAGAGGGCGTGCGCGAGGTCCCGATACGGATGATGGAGGAGCGGTGACGCGAGGCCATCCACCGGCCCGTCGACGCGACAGCGCTCGTGGACCCGTCCTCCCTCGAGCCGGGCGCCCGCGGACCGCCGCACCAGGCGGAGGACCCGGTCCGGGTACCACGCGCCGTGCCGGATCGGCCGCCCCAGGAACCAGGACAGCCGCGGCATCGTGTACCCGACCGCGCCCCCCCGCGGTCCGTCCGCGAGCGTTCGCTCGATCTCGGCGCGCAGGTCGGGGGTCACTCGCTCGTCGGCGTCGAGGAGGAGGACCCAGTCGTGCCTCGCCAGCCCGAGGCCCCGGTTCTTCGACGCCACGAACCCCTCCCAGGGGGCGCTCACCACGCGGGCTCCGGAGGCGACGGCCCTTTCGCGGGTCGCGTCGACCGACCCCGTGTCGAGGACGATCACGTCGTCGGCCCAGCCGACCGACGCGAGCGCGTCCGGCAGGCGATCGGCCTCGTCACGAACGACGAACACCACGGACAGGGGCGCGCGGTCCGGCCCGAGGGCCGTCCACCGGGAGAGATCCACGCGCGTCATCTCCGTGCGGCGTTCAAGTTCCGTGCCGTCCGCCCCCACCGTTTTCGGCCTCGAAGCGGGTCATCCGGACCCGGAACCACCGGTCCGGCGTCCCCGGAACGGGTCGAAGCCGCCTGGACCTACTGGAAATACCCCACCACGTCCAGGATGACGTGGGTCGTCCCGTCGGGCATGTCGCAACGGACCGAGACGTTTCCTCCCGCCGAGAGCTGGAGGATCTGGTTGTTCGCTCGCGTCGCGCCGGCGCGGAAGTTGATGACGCTGGTGTCGGGCGGCGGCCCGTCCGAGCGGTAGAAGCGCAGGTTGCCCGATCGCGACGGCTGCGTGACGGTGACGTTCGCGGCGACCGCGGCGGCGCCCGCCGGAATGCCGCACGTTCCCGCGAAGGGGAAGATCCTCGTGTCGCCGCCACCGAGGGCGGGCCCGCCTCGCATCCCGTCCGGCTCCCGGGTGTCGGCCACGCGGCACGGCGAGACCGTGTAGAAATCGAGGCTAGCCCCCGTGAGCGCCGACTTCCAGACGCCGTTCTCGAGAGCCGCGTAGAGAGTCTCCGCGCCCGTCGGGTCGACGGCCAGCGCTCGGACCCGCAGGTTCGTCAGGCCCGCGTTCACGGTGCCCCAGCTGCCGCCCGAGTCGGTGGACCGGAAGACGCCGTACCCGTACGTGCCGGCGTAGAGCGACGTGTGGTTCCTCGGATCGATCGCGAGGGAGGTGACGCGGGAGAACATCAGCCCCACGTTCGTGGCCGCCCAGGTGGCCCCGGAGTCGGTCGACCGATAGAACCCGTTGCCGCTCGACAGGGCATAGAGGGTCGAGCGGAGCGCCGGATCGATCGCCAGCACGTCAACCGAACCGGCCGGCATTCCAGCTCGGGAGGCGGCCCACGTCCCACCCGAGTCGGTCGACTTGTCGACCCCGCCGCGCGTGGCGGCGTAGAGCGTGGCCGGTCTCGCGGGATCGATCACCAGGGCCGAGACGTACAGGCTCGACAGCCCGATCGTCGCGTCGACCCAGGTGCCGGCGGAGTCGGTGGACTTCAGGACTCCCCCGTAGTGGCCCTCGAAAATCCCGTACCCGCCGATGTAGAGCGTGGATGGGGTCGCGGGATCGACGGCAACCGCGAAGAGGAGCTCCGGGAAATTCGGGCCCGAGTTCGCGGCGACCCAGCTGCCGCCGGAATCGGTGGACTTGAAGAAGCGGCTCGACGTGGCGGCATAGACGTTGGCGGAGTTCGTCGGATCGATCGCCAGGGAGTAGACGTACAGGCCTTCGAGGTAGGGGAGGCCCGCGTTGACCGCGGTCCACGAGCCACCGGCGTCGGTCGACCGGTGGATCCCGCCCCTGTAGGTCCCCGCGAAGAGGGTCGCCGGGTTCCTCGGATCGATCGCCAGGGCCGAGGTCCGCAGGTTCGCCAGCCCCTCTCGGGCGGCGGTCCACGTGACCCCGGAGTCCGTCGATCGGGAGACCCCGTAGGACGCCGTCCCGGAATAGAGCCGTGTGGGGTTCGCGGGATCGATCGCCAGAGCCCTCACGTCCAGCTCCGGAAGTCCGGTGCGGACGGCGACCCACGTGGCGCCGGAATCGGTGGACCGGAAGGCCCCGCCGCCATGAGTCCCCGCATAGAGAGACGGGGTCAGGGGGTCGACCGCCAGGACCGAGACGTCCTTGTGGGTGAGTCCCGTGCTCGCGGCGACCCAGGTGCCTCCGGAGTCGGTCGAGCGGAAGACCCCGCCGGACGTCCCGGCATACAGCACGGCGCGATTCGCGGGGTCGATCGCCAGGACGGGATCGTACCGGGACGTCAGCCCCGCGCTCGCCGCGACCCATGTGGCGCCGGAGTCGGTGGACCGGAAGACGCCGTCGTTCGTTCCGGCGTAGAGCGTGGTGCCGCCGGCGGGGTCGATCGCCAGCGACGCGACCGAGCTGGCTCCTGGGCCGGCGACCTTCTTCCAGGTGTCCCCCGAGTCGGTGGACCGGAACAGACCGCCGTTGGTCCCCGCGTAGAGCCTCTCAGGCGCCGTGGGGTCGATCGCCAGGGCCCGAACCGTGCTCAGCACCCACATCCCGGAGTGGGAATCGAGCCACGTCTCGCCGGAATCGGTCGACTTGAAAACCCCGCCGGACGCGAGCCCGGCGTACAGCGTGGACGGGGTCGCGGGGTCGATCGCGAGGACCAGGACGTCCCCGTCCACCGGGTTCATCGGCCTCACACGGGCGGCCTTCCAGGTGCCGCCCGAGTCCGTGGAGCGGAACACCCCGCCCGGGGCCCCGCCCGCGTAGAGCGTGGAGGGAGTCGTCGGGTCGATCGCGAGGGCCGCGACGGTCCCTCCGTACGGCCCGTGGCTGGTCCACACCCCCTGTCCCGCGGAGGCAACGCCGGCGAGCGCCACGGCGAGCGCCGCGGAGATCCACACACCGGTAGCGCGCGCTGTGGCGTTCGGCCGTCGCATCGTTCTCCTCGAAGTGCTCGAGGAAGGGTGCGTCTTTCGGGAAGAACGACGCGCGCCGGCTCAGCGGGTGAGGCGGTAGATCAGGAGCGCGGCGTGCTGGGCTCGGGTCACCAGCGACGGCAGCTCCAAGACCTCGCCCGGGGCGTGCTCCTTCTCCCCTTCCGCGCCGAGGCCGTCCAGGCAGTCGACGACCCCCGCCACGAAGGAGACGTCGCCCGCGCCGCGCCGGAGCGGGTCGTGCTCCCCGATCGGTCCGGCCCCCAGGTCGCGGCTGACGCCGTCGAGCACCTTCAGGAGCGCGCGGTTGCCGTCGGTGGGCGCCATCGACGGCATCCCGTCCGTGAACGAGATCGTGGCCGAGGTCCGCGGGAGGCTCCGCGCCACGATCGCCCGCATCTTCTCCCGCGCGCCCTCGAGCTGCGCGCGGGTCAGGAAGCGCATGTCACCCTCCACGACGACCTTGCGGGGCACGACGTTGTGCTTGCCGGTCGCCGCGCCGGAGAACGCGCCGGGGTCGAACGTGACGTCGGTCCCGCCCACGATCACGCTCGGGTTGTAGGTGAGGTACGGCTCGCGCAGCTCGTCGTGGAACGCCGCCAGGATGCGGGCCGCCTCGAAGATCGCGCCGTCGCCGCGCCCCTCGCTGAAGATCGCCGAGGAGTGTCCCTGCTGGCCGGACACCTCGAGGTGCCAGCCGCCGATCCCGCGCCGCCCGACGACCGCCACGCCGGTCTCGAAGCCCTCGAACGCCAGCGCGGCGTCGCTCCGTTTCGCGGCCTCGACGAGCGCGGCCCGGCTCACCTCGTGCGGGCGCCCCGGCTCCTCCTCGTCTCCGGTCAGCACGACGATGATCCGGCGTCCCTCGAGCGCCCCTTCCCGGTGCAGGGCGCGCAGCGCCTCGACGATCACCACGTCGCCGCCCTTCATATCCGAGGCGCCGCTCCCGTAGGCGCGGTCCCCGTCCCGCCGGAACGGCTCGCCCTGGAGCACGGTGTCGAGGTGGCCGATCAGGAGCAGCCGCTTGCCCGCCGTCCCCTCGCGCTCCGCGACGAGGTGCCCCGCCTTCCGGATCTCGGGAGGCATCTCGACCCAGCGGGTCCTGAAGCCGAGCGCCTTCAGCTCGTCCGCGAAGAGAGCGCCCACCTTTCGGACGCCGTCGAGGTTCTCGGTCGCGCTCGGGACGTCGACGACCCGACCCAGGAGCCGGATGGCCACCTCACGGTTCGCCTCGACCCGCGCCACGATCGCCTTCTCTCGCCGGGTGAGGCCGTCGGCGTCTGCGGGCGGCAGGATCCCGAGGGCGAGGACAAGAGCGGCGTATCGAGCGGGACGGCGCGGCATCGGACCTCCGGGCCCCGGCGGGGCCGGCGCAGAGTAGCGGAACACGGGATGCTATGGTTCGGCGGCTGACTCAACCCCACCTGACCCGCTACCGGATCGAGCGCCTCCTCGGAGAGGGGACAGGGGGCACCGTCTACCTGGCCCGCGACCTCTCGCTGGAGCGGGAGGTGGCGCTCAAGGTGATCCGCCTCTCGTCCCCGAGGATCAAGGACCCGGCGGAGACGCGGGCCCGATTCCTCCGGGAGGTGAAGCTCACCGCCCGCCTCTCCCACCCGAACATCATCGTGGTCTACGACTTCGGCGAGGAGGCCGAGACCCTGTTCCTGGCGATGGAGCACGTGCCCGGGGGCACGCTCGCGCAGCGCCTCGGGCCCGGGACCGTGCCGTTCCCGATCGGTGAGCGGATCCTCCTCGCGACCGAGCTCGCGGAGGCGATCGCCCATGCGCACGGAAAGGGAATCCTCCACCGTGACCTGAAGCCGGCCAACATCCTCCTCACCGCCGAAGGAGCCGCCAAGATCACCGATTTCGGGATCGGCAAGCTCCTCGCGGGCGACGTCGACCTGACCGGCTCGGGCGAGATGATCGGCTCTCCGGCCTACATGTCGCCGGAGCAGATGCGCGGGGAGCGGGCCGACACGAGGAGCGACATCTTCGGCCTCGGCGCGGTGCTCTACCACCTCCTCTCCGGCCAGCGTCCGTTCACCGCCGACAACCTCACCGGGCTCGTCGCGCAGGTCCAGACCGAGCCGCTGCCCGACATCTTCGCCCTCGAGCCGGAGCTTCCCGCGGAGCTCGGGCCGATCCTCGCGAGGTGCCTCGCCAAGGAGAGGGAGGCGCGGTACGCGAGCGCCGCCGATCTGGCGGCCGACCTCCACGCGCTCGTCCCGGCTTCGGCCACGACCGACGGCGCCGCCAGCTCCTCGGGGCGTCGCCGGCGTCTCTCCTCCACGTACCGCTCGCCCCGGGGCGGGCCGTCGGCCGTCGGCACGGAGACCTTGCCGGTCCCGGCTCCTCCCGACGCGCTCGAGCCGACCCGCGCGACCGGCGAGCGTGCGGCCCAGGACCTACCGACGGTGAGGTCCCGGCCCCCGGCGCCGCGGGCCGGACACCTCGCGACGATCGCCGGCGTCTCGGCCGTACTGCTCGCGGCCGTCGGGCTCTACCTGGCCGTGCGGTCTGACGACGGGGACGGTCTCCTGCACCGCGTCAGACGCCGCACGCCCACTCCCGTCCCCGCGAAGCCGACCCCGACGCCCGAGCCGGAGCCGACCCCGGCCTGGACTCCGGCGCCGACCCCGATTCCCACCGCGGTCGTCCTCCTCGGGAGCGGTCCACCGGTCTCCGCGACGAGCCGCACGCTCGGAGACGGCGTCCTGAAGGCCCTGCCAAGACGGGAGCGGCTGGAGGTCGGGGACGGGCTCGTGCTCGAGGTGACCCCGGCGAATTCGCGAGTCCTCCTGGACGGCCGTCAGGCGGGAGTCGCCTCCGACTGGGACGTCCGTGCCGGCGGGGCGCCCCTGGCGTTCCGGAAGGCGGGGAGGCACGAGCTGCGATTCACGTCCGTGGGTCGCCGGGACCTCATCGTCGAGGTGACGAGCGGGGTCAAGGGCGTGCCTTCCCTCGTGAGGCTGGTCGACGAGCTCCCGGAAGGGCTGCGCTCCTCCGGAGCCGACGCTCCGGCGAACGTCCCGCCCCCCGACCTCCGGACCGGCGGGGCGCTCCGGTTCGACGTCCAGCCCCCGGACGCGCTCGTCTCCGTGGACGGCCGGGCCGTGGGCCTGGCTTCGCGCTTCAAGGACGCCGATCTCTCCCTGTCGTCCCCCGGCGTCCACGAGGTGAAGCTGACGGCAAAGGGACGGGAGACGGCGATCCTCAGGGTCGTCGCCTCGCCGCTGGCGGACGTGCCGCGGGCCACGGTGACGAGGGCCCTTCCACCTCGCTGAGCTTCAGACCATGAAGGCGCGGATCGACCGGCAGACGGAGAGGAGCGGCGGGCCGTCCATCCGTCCGATGATGTTGCGGATCACCGAGCCCATGACCTTCTGCGCCCCGGACAGGCCGAGGCTCGCCGACTGCTCGGTGATGAAGCCCGCCTTTGCCTGCTTCAGCGGCTTCATGAAGTAGGCGTCGAGGCCGGCGTTCGTCAGCTCCACCACGACGTCCGCCAAGGCGTCGCGATGCGCGGCGGCGTCCTCGGCACCCTCGACGGCGGCGAGCACGGACAGCGTCTTCTTCCGGAGCGGCTCGGGATGGTAGAAGCGGAGGAACGGCGGGGACGCGGGCCCCGCGGGCCGTTTGGGCTTCGGAGGAGCCTTGGCTTTGGGTTTCGAGGATGTGGCCATGCCGGGCAGGATACGCCCGGGTTTGCTCAGACGGCCGCGGCCCCGATCGCCCGCTCGACCGTGAGCGCGTCGACCACCCCGTTGCAGCCGTAGAGCGCCGGGAGGACCTTCTCCGCCGGGTAGTCGCGGCGGAGGCGCGCCACCAGCTCGGTCCCGAAACGGTACGCCGGCAGGTACATCCGCCCGAGGAGCGGGTGGCGTCCCCAGGCGCCCGAGAGCTTGTCGGCCCGCTCCTCCGAGACGAGGAAGTCGTTCCGGAGTTTCGCCGCGACGTCCTTCTCTGGGAGCCCCTCGTGCCACGTCAGGTAAGACGATTGGTTCTTCGCGTCGTCCTGCAGGAGCGCGAGCAGGAGGCCGATCTGGAGGTCGCGATCCGGCAGGTCGGCAATCTCCGTGACCCCATGGGCGATCAGGAGACCGTTGTTGGCGATCCCTTCGAAGAGCGCGGCGGCGCGGGTGTTCATCGTCAGGATCGACGCCTCGAAGCCGGCCTTCCGGCGGACGTACAGGTTCTGGAGATAGGCGAACGTCGTGACGTGGCCGGGCACGACCTCGTGGCTCACGAGCTGCTGGAACTCCGGCACCGAGATCTGGAGGGCGGCGTTCAGCTCGTACGTGGCCTCGTACTCGGGCGAGCCGTCGGCCTTCCGGGCGCGTCCCAGGTAGTTCATCGAGCCGGAGAACCAGGCGTTCTCGATCGGCAGGAAGGCGACGTTGGCGCGCGGCACGGGACGGAGCGCTTTCGGCAGGTGCGGGAGCAAGTTCCGCGCGGTCAACGCGTCGCACTCGGCGATGAAGGCGCCGCCCAGCGCCGGGATCGCCTTCGACGGGACGAGGCGCTCGGCCCGCCACGCGTCGACCGCGGCGAGGAGGCCGGCGCCGGAATAGCCGCCCGCCGCCAGGAGCTCGGCGACGCGCTCGCGCTTCGACACCGGATCGGACGGCTCCGGCGCCTTTCCGGTGATCGAGCGGACGCAGCGGTCGTACGGCACCGGCTCGCCCCGGCCGAGGATCTCCATCGCCAGGTCCCACATGACGCCGAAGCAGTCGGCCAGGCCGGCCAGGTACGCGCTCCGGAGGTCGGTCCTCGTGCCCGCCCGCCGGGCGACGGCGGCGATCGCGCCCTTCACGTCGACGGCGGCCAGGTACGCAGCGACCGCCGCGCCGTCCGGGCTCTTGGCACAGACGCCGCCGCTGGCGCGCAGCGACGCGGCCGCGGGATGCGTGTAGGCGAGCGGCAGGGGCTCGTCGGAGACGTAGGAGTCCGCGATGAAGCGTCCCATCCCCGAGGGGTTCATCACGTCGCCGCCCCACAGCGTGTCGATCCCGAGGATGGCGGTCGCGATGGCGGCGTCGTGCGGCGCGGACATGGTCGCTCGACCCTCACCCGGCCGCGGGCGTCCCGGCCGGCACGCGCATCGAATCGCGGTACAGGTAGATACAGAGCGCCAGGAACCCGACGATCGAGACCATCTGGGAGACGGCGTCGGCGTCGTAGAACGGCGTCTTGATCCGGTCCTCCGCGTACCAGGGGAAGAGCCGGAGAGCCGCGCCGAAGACACCGCCCAGCGAGCCGCCGGCCATGAGGCCCGAGGCGATGATGATCCCGCGCTCGCGCATCGTGCGGCCCCGCTCGCCACCCGTCGCGTCCGACTTCCTGTTCACCAGGTGGCAGAGGAAACCGCCGACGAGGGCCGGCGAGTTCAGCTCCAGCGGGAGGTACATCCCGAGCGCGAAGGTGAGGGCTGGCACGCCGAGCATCTCCATGACCACCGCGATCATGGCGCCCGCCCCGAACAGGATGTAGGCGACCGGCTGGTGGTTCATGAAGTTCTCGACGAGCACCTTCATGATCGACGCCTGCGGCGCGGCGAGGACGGCGCGGGCATCGCCCGGCGCCTGCTCGCCGAACTGGAAGACGCGGGCCAGCATGACGATGGTGATGCCGACGGCGACCGAGGCCGCGATCACGCCCAGGAACTTGACCTTCTCCTGCTGGGCCGGCGTCGAGCCGAGCCAGTAGCCCGTCTTCAGGTCGGTGATCGTCTGGCCCGAGACCGAGAGCGCCGTGCAGACCATGCCGGCGATCGCCATCACGAAGAACATCCCGGTCGGACCGGAGAGCCCGAACTTCAGGAGCACGACCGACGAGATGATGATCGTCAGCATCGTCATGCCCGACACCGGGTTCCGGGCCGTGGTGGCGATGGCGTTGGCGGCGACCGACGCGAAGAAGAACGAGAAGAGGAGCGTCAGGGCGAGCCCCGCGAGGAGCACGACGAAGGTCGGCTTCAGCGAGCCGAAGAACATCGCCACGCCGAGCGCGCTGACGATGGTGCCGAGGAGCAAGGAGAGGATGCTGACGTCCCGGTCGGTCCGTTCCAGGCCCGCGTCCTCGCCGTGCTTGAACGCCTTGGCCGCGATGGAGAAGGAGCCGGCCAGGATCTTGAGCGACTTGAGGATGCCGAAGATCCCGGCCGTGGCGATCGCGCCGACGCCGATCAGCCGCACGTAGCCGCGGAAGATCTGGTCGGCGGACATCGCCGCGATCGGGAGCTTCGCGGGATAGACCGCGATCTCGGGGAAGCTGCGCCCGATCATCCAGATGAGGGGCACGAGGACGAGGTTCGAGAGGACGCCGCCCGCGCACAGGATCATCGACGAGCGGAGGCCCATCACGTAACCCAGGCCCAGGATGAACGCCACCGCGTCGAAGCGCAGGACGACCTTGGCCTTGTCCGCCACGGTCTTCATCAACGGCACGAACTGGAAGTCGACGGTCTCCTTCCAGACCTGGAACGTGGTGACGAAGAAGTCGTAGGCGGCCGCGATCCCGGTCGCCTGCAGGAGGAGCCGGGCCTGCGAGCCACCCTTCTCGCCCGTGACGAGGACCTCGGTGATCGCGGTGGCCTCGGGGTACGGGAACTTCCCGTGCATCTCGCGAACGAAATAGCGCCGGAGAGGGATCAGGAAGAGCACGCCGAGGCACCCGCCCGCCAGGCAGATGAAGATCGTCTGCACGGGATGCGGGTGGAGCGCCAGCGTGTAGAGCGCGGGAAGCGTGAAGATCGCGCCCGCGACCACCGACCCCGAGACGCCGCCGACGCCGGTGATGATGACGTTCTCGAGGAGCGTGGAGCGGCGCGAATAGACGCGCGCCAGGCCGATCGCCAGGATGGAGATCGGGATCGCCGCCTCCATCACCTGCCCGACCTTCAGGCCGGAGTACGCCGACGCGATGGTGAAGAGAACGCAGAGCGCCAGGCCCCAGCCGACCGCGCGGCCCGTCGCCTCGGGCGGAGCGTCGGTGGCGGGAACGAGCGGCCTGTAGACCTGTCCGGGAGCCAGCTCGGAATACGCGTTCTCGGGGAGCGATTTCGACTCGGGCGCGTCCATTTCTGGACTCCTCTCGATCGGTCGTTCCGGGGAGCCGGGCGCCGCAGTCTAGCAGCGGCTCCCGGGCCGATCCGGCTTCCGGACCGATGCAGGAGCCTCATGGACCGCGGGACACTCTCTCAAAGGAGCCCTTCCTCGTCGCAGACGGCGAGGACCTCCTCGATGGTCGTCAGCCCCTGGGCGACCTTCGCGATCCCCTCCTTGAACATCGTCTGCATGCCCTCCACCTCGGCCTGGCGGGTGATCTCCTGGGAGTTCGCGCGGACGATCATCAGACGCCGGATGTCGTCGGTCACGTCGAGCACCTCCGAGATCAAGGTCCGGCCCCGGTACCCGGTCTGGAAGCAGTGGGGACAGCCGCGCCCCCGGTAGAACTTCCCGAGGCCGCGCAGGCGCAGCGTGAGCGCCGCGCTCATCCCGCGGATCGAGGGCGCCGGCTCCTTGCACAGCCGGCAGATCGTCCGTACCAGCCGCTGCGACACCACGCAGCGCAGGGCCGATGCGATCAGGAAGGGCTCGGAGCCCATGTCCAGGAGGCGCGTGATCGCCGAGACGGCGTCGTTGCTGTGGAGCGTCGCGAAGACGAGGTGCCCGGTGAGGGAGGCCCGGATCGCGATCTCCGCGGACTCCTTGTCGCGGATCTCGCCGAGGAGGATCACGTCGGGGTCCTGCCGCAGGATCGATCGCAGCGCGTGCGCGAACGTGAGACCGAGGTCGGCGTTCACCTGGATCTGGGTGATCCCGTCGATGTGGTACTCGACCGGGTCCTCGACCGTCGTGATGTTCTTGGCCTCGGAGTTGATCGCCTGGAGCGCGCCGTAGAGCGTGGTGGTCTTGCCCGAGCCGGTCGGACCCACGATCAGGATGATCCCGTTCGGGCGGCGGATGCTGCGGCGCAGCCGGAGGTAGTTCTCGCGCCCGAAGCCGAGGGCCTCGAGGCCCAGCAGGATGCCGTGCCGGTCGAGGATCCGCATCACGACCTTCTCGCCGTGGATCGTGGGCGTCGTCGCGACGCGCAGGTCGATCTCCCGGCCGTCCACGTTCATGTGGAACGAGCCGTCCTGCGGCATCCGCTTCTCGGCGATGTCGAGCTTGGCGAGGATCTTGATGCGGTTCACGACCGCCGGGGCCAGGCTCTGGGCCAGCGACTGACCGAGGTTCAGGACGCCGTCGATCCGGTACCGCACCTGCAGCGAGCGGGGCGTCGGGACGATGTGGATGTCGCTCGCGCGCTTGAGGAGACCCTGGAGGAGCATCAGGTTGACGGCCCGCACGACCGGCGCCTGGTCGGCCACGTCGGAGAGGTCGCCCGTGGCCAGGCCGAGCTTCTTGGTGAGCGCCATCCCCTGGTCCTGCACGGTCGTGAGGAGCGTCTGCACCGCGAGCGCCTTGTGGTGGTCCCGGTACTCGGCGAGCTTTTTCACGATCGCGCCCCGCGCGCCCATGACGAACTGCACCTTCATCCGGGCGAGGCCCCGGACCTCGTCCAGAACCTGGACGTTCGTCGGATCGGCGACGGCCACCGTGAGGAGGCCGTTCTCCAGCTCCAGCGGGAGGACGGCGCGGTCGTTCGAGAACACCTCGGGCAGTAGCACCACGATGGCGGGATCGGGGCTCTTCTCCTCCACGTTGACGAACGGGATGCGGAGCGCCTCGGCGCGAACCTCGAGGATGTCGCGGTCCGTGATCACCCCGAGGTCGATCAGCGCGTCCTCGAGCGACTCGTGGGTCCGCCGCTGCTCCTGCAGGGCGCGCGACAGGTCGTCGTCGGTGAGGCGGCCCGCCTCACGCAGCTTCAGGATGGTGGGGCTGAACGGAACGGCCGTGCTGGCGGTGGACGTGGACGTCGAGGACATGCGCTCTCCCGGCGCGCGAGGCTACCCCAAGGTCCGCTTGCCGGACAGCGGCGTCTTCGGCTCCGCCGGACGCGGCTCGCCCGCGACCTCGTGCAGGAAGACCAGCCGCCCGATCGGCCCGCCCACCGTCCGGACCGGTGCGCTCCGCCAGCTCACGCGGCGGACGCCCACCTCGAAGGTGCCCTCCTCCTCGGTCGTGTCGTCCGGGCGGAACGCGCACAGGAGCGGGGCGGGGAGCGACTCGCCCAGCTCGTCGAGCGGGCGACGGAGCCAGTCGTCCACCCCGCCGGCGAGCCCCAGGAGCCGGATCGCGGGCTCGTTGATCACCAGGACGGCTCGCTCGGGGCCGAACATCAGGACGCCGCCGCGGCTGGCCTGGATCAGGGCATCGAGCCGCTCCCGCTGGCACGCGAGCGACTCGAGGAGCTCGACGTTCTCCACGGCCAGCGCGACGGTGTCGGCGAGGGACTCCAGCAGCCGCACGTCCTCGGGCGGAAAGTCGTCGGCCGACTCGCTCCTCACGTCGAGGACGCCCAGGACCTTCTCGCCGCGCCGGAGCGGCGTGGCGACCTCGCTCCCCGCGGCTCCGCTTCCTCCGGGCCCCTCTCGGGTGTCCCTCACGACCTGCGTACGGGCGTCGGAGAAGGCCCGCCGGGCGGCATCCGTCCCGAACGTGGTCTCGTCGCCGGAGAGGGAGGCCCGGCGGATCCGCTCGCGCTCCGCCGGGTCCGGCAGATGCAGGGCCACCTGCCGCCACCGCGTCCCGTCGACGATCGCGCGCGTCGCCCCCTCGAGCAGCTCCTCGCGATCGTGCGCCAGCGCCGACCCGCGGAGGACCTCGTGGAGGAGGCGCTCGCGGGTCGCCATGCTCGAGAGCGTCTCGACGAACTGGGCGTTCCGGAGGGCGAGCGCCATCTGGTCTCCCGCGGCGCGGAGGAGCTCGAGGTGCCGCGGGCCGAAGTGGCCCGGCTCTCCGTGCACCAGCGTCAGGACTCCCACCAGACCCGCGCCGCTCGCGATCGGCACGCAGAGCGCCGAACGCATCGGGACCTCCCCCGGCAGGACGAGCCAGCGCTCGTCGCACGACGTGTCGGCGACCAGCGCCGGACGGCGGTTGCGCGCCACCCAGCCGGCCAGCCCCTGGGTCATGATCCGCCGCGCCTCGTCCCCCTTCGCGAGCGGCGCCAGGTGCTCGTGAGAGAAGAGGCTCTCGACGACGGCTCCCGCCTCGTCGAGGAGGAAGAGCGACGCCCCCTCCGCCGCGGTGACCGACTTCACGACGTCGAGCGTGCTCTGCAGCGTCCCCTCCAGGGTCGGACGCTCCGTGGTGGCCCGGGCGACCGAGAGGAGGTTCGAGACGAGCTCCGCCTGGACCGCCAGCTGGGCCGCCGCCAGCTTCTGCTCCGTGACGTCGAACGAGATCCCCGCCACGCGCCGGACGGATTCCGGGCTGCCGGGAATCGGGAACGCGCGGGAGCGGATCCAGCGGGTCGAGCCGTCCCGGTGCACGATCCGGTATTCGCGGTCGTAGCCCCCCTCCGCCTGCGCCAGGACCGCTTCCCGGAGCCCCGCGCGGTCGTCCGGGTGGACCCGCTCGAGCCAGACGAACGGGTCCTCCGCGACCTCGCGCGGCGTGACGTCGAACGCCCGCGCGAACCCGGGGCTGACGTAGACGAGACGGGGCGGATCGACCTCCCGGATCCAGAACGCCGCGTCGAGGTTCTCGGCCAGCTCCCGGAACCACTCCTCGTTCTCCCAGAGCGCCGCTTCGGCCCGTCTCCTCCCGGTGACGTCCCTGAGGCTCAGGACGACCACCGCCAGCCCCGGGACCTTGAGGCGGTTCACGGCGGCGGCCTCCAGGGTCCGGAGCTCGCCGTCGCGGGCGCGGCAGCGGACCTCCACCACGTGGGACAGCCCGGGTGTGGCGAGGACGTCGGCGACGATCCGACGGACGCGCTCGACGTCGCCGGAATGGACCAGCGTGATCGGGTCGTGTCCGGCGAGCTCGGCCGGCGTCCACCCGAGGAGCCCCGTCACCGAGGCCGTCGCGTAGACGACCCGGCCCAGGCGGTCCAGCGCGACCAGCGCGTCCGGAGCGCCCTCGACGAGCTTCCGGAAGCGGTCCGAGACGGGGGCCGCGGCCGTCATGTGGGTCACGTGACGCTCCGGGGCGGGCGAGAGCAGAGGGCCTCGAGATACCGCGAACGGACCTGCTCGGTCGCGAGGGCGCGCTTCACCGGGGGGAGGTCCAGGATCGAGCCCAGCACCGCCGCCAGCACGCGGTGGCTGGCGAGGCTCCGGTCGTCGAAGAGGAGGTCCTGCAGGTTCCCGCGCTCGAGGGCCATCAGTACCGCGCGATGGACGGAATTGAAGGGAGGGAGCACACGTTCGCCCCGGTCCACGAGCGTCAGGCTTCCCGTGCGGCACGCCCGCACGCAGACGCCGCAGCCGAGGCACCGGTCGAGCTCCAGGCGGGCGCGCCGCTTCTGCCGGCGCTTCGGGTCGTTCGCCGAGACGAGCGTCATCGCCTCCACCGGACAGGCGTTGACGCAGCGGCCGCAGCCGTCACACGTCTCCGCCGCGACCGCGGGCTGCCAGCGCGTCGTGTGGACCATCCGGTCGGGCCCGAAGCGCCGCGCCGCGACCATCGCCTCACAGCAGCAGCCGCAGCAATTGCAGACGAATCCCACGCCCGAGCGGACGTTCTCGCCGAACTGGACGAGGCCCCGCTCGCGCGCCGCGGCCAGGAGGTCGAGCGTCTCCGCGGCGTCGGCTGCCCGGGCGTAGCCGTGCGCCACCAGAGAGCGTGCCACCCCGCCGAAGGTCATGCAGACGCCGAGCGGCGCGTCGCAGGCGCGGCCGAGGTGCTGCATCTTGTGGCGGCAGTAGCAGAGGCCGATGCCGATCGCCTTCGCCGACCGCACCACGTGGCTCGCCCGCTCCCAGTCGAGCACGGTGAGCCCCTCGCGCGCGGGGAGCGCCGTCTCGTCGACGAACGCGCGGCCGAGCTGCGTCGTCCCCCGGGTCAGCTGACGGACGAAGTCGTCCTCGACGTTCAGGTACTGGTAGTAGAGGGCGGAGAGCGCGGCCTGGTCGACGTCGCCCCTCACCCTCATCAGCGAGAACTCGAAGAAGCCGGCCATGGGAGGCGGCAGGACGTAGTGGGGCTCTCCGTCCCGCTGGACGTCGAGGAGGATCGCGCGGCCGGCGAGGGCGTCGAGCGTCTTGCGCGCCTCCGCGGGCGGCACGCCCCAGATCCGGGCGGCCGTCGAGACACCGAACGGTTTGATCGGGACCTGGGAGAGGAGGCGGGCCTCGCGCTCGTCGAGCAGGAGCTGGAGGATCCGGGTGAGGAGGTCCGACGGCGGCGCGCCCTGCGGGAAGCGGTTGAGCCGCTCGACGAGACCGGCGTAGGCGGTCCTGGACGTCAGGTGCGCCAAGACACCTCCCCCTCTGGCGTCGATCGATTGGATCGGCCCCGATTCGAACTTGTGGTGCGCCCTCCCCTGCGGGAATAGGCTAGCTGCATCAATCCGGGGAGACCCGATCCCGGACCAGCTCCCTCTAGTCCCCCGTCTCCCGGAGGTACCGGTCGATCGAGGCGGCCGCCGTCCGCCCGTGCCCCATCGCGAGGATCACGGTCGAGGCGCCGGCCACGATGTCGCCTCCAGCGAAGACCCCCTTCTTGCTGGTCATCATCGTCGCCGGGTCGACCACGAGCGTGCCGTGCTTGCTCGTCGTAAGGCCGGGCGTGGTCTTGGGGACCAGGGGGTTCGGGCCGTTGCCGATCGCCTCGACCACGAGCTCGCACGGGATCTCCTCGTACGCTCCCTCGATCGGGATCGGACGGCGCCGCCCCTTCTCGTCCGGCTCGCCGAGACGGCACGCCTGCACCTTGATGCCTCGTACCCAGCCGTCGGGCGTCGAGAGGATCTCGATCGGCGCCGAGAGGAGCTTGAGGGTGATCCCCTCCTCCTCCGCGTGATGGACCTCCTCCAGCCGCGCCGGCATCTCCTCGCGCGAGCGGCGGTAGACGAGCGTGACGTTCTTCGTGCCGAGGCGGCGCGCCGTGCGGGCCGCGTCCATCGCGACGTTCCCGCCGCCCAGCACCACGGCGCGATCGCGCCTCAGCACCGGTGTGTCCTCCGCCGGGAAGTTGTACGCGCCCATGAGGTTGGCGCGCGTGAGGTACTCGTTGGCCGAGTAGACGCCGTTGAGGTCCTCGCCCGGAATGTCGAGGAAGTACGGGAGGCCCGCCCCCGTCGCCACGTAGACCGCGTGGAAGCCCTCCGCGAAGAGGTCGTCCACGGTGAGCGTCTGGCCGACCACGGTGTCGAACTCGAAGACGACGCCCATCTTCACGAGGTTGTCCACCTCGGCCTGGACGATGTCCTTCGGCAGGCGAAATTCGGGGATACCGTAGACGAGGACACCGCCGGCCTTGTGGAACGCCTCGAGGACGGTGACGTCGTGTCCGGAGCGGCGGAGGTCGGCCGCGCAAGCGAGGCCGGAGGGACCCGAGCCGACGACCGCGACCTTGAAGCCGGTGGGCGCACCCACGGCCGGGAGCTCCACGCCGTTCTCGCGCTCCCAGTCGGCCAGGAACGCCTCGATCTTCCCGACCGAGACGGCGAAGCCGAGGTCCTTGTGGAGCTTGGCGACCGTGCAGCGGGACTGGCACTGCGTCTCCTGCGGGCAGACGCGTCCCGTGATCCCGGGCAGGGTGTTGGCTTCCTTGATCTTCCGGATCGCGCCGCGGAAGTCGCCGTCGCCGACCAGGCGCAGAAAGCCCGGCACGTCGATGCCGACCGGGCAGTCGGCCGTGCAGGGAGCCGACTTGCAGTCGAGGCAGCGCACCGCCTCGCCCTGCGCCTCCTCGGGCCTGTAGGCGAGCGGGACCTCCTTTATGTTGAGGACGCGCTCCTCGGGTGGCTGCTCGCCCCAGAGGACCTTCGAGAGCTTGCCGCGGTCCTTCGCCTTGAGGTCCTTGTGCCCCCGGATCCGTTCCTCGAGCTCGGCAGACGTCACGCGACCTCCTCGGCGCTCGCCTCGAGCGCTTCCATCTCGCAGGTCCCCTTGTCGCACTCGGCGCTCTGGTAGCGCGCCAGGGCCTCCTGCTCCTCGGCCCGGTACATCGCCTGGCGCCGGCCCATCGCCGCCCAGTCGACCGCGTGCCCGTCGAACTCCGGACCGTCGACACAGACGTACTTCACGGCGCCGCCCACCGTCACGCGGCAGCCGCCGCACATCCCGGTGCCGTCGACCATCACGGTGTTCAGGGAGACGAGCGTCGGCACGTCGAGCGGCTTAGCCGTGTCGGCGCAGGCACGCATCATCGGGCCGGGGCCGATCGCGATGGCGAGGTGAAGGTCGTTCCCCGCGGCCCGCTGCGACGCGACGAGCGACGCGAGCACGTGGCTCACGAAGCCCTTCACGCCGCGGGAGCCGTCGTCGGTGCAGACGAGGAGACGGCTCGAGACGGCGGCGAGACGGTCCTCCAGGATCAGGAGGCTCTCGTTGCGCGCGCCGAGGATCGTGACGACCTCGTGTCCGGCGCGGTGGAACGCCTTGGCGATCGGGAGCACCGGCGCGGCGCCGATGCCGCCCGCCACGCAGGCGACGGTGCCGCGGAAGTCGTCCGGCCGGCCGGGGATGCCGATGTGGGTCGCGTTGCCGAGCGGGCCGGCAACGCTCGAGAGGTTGTCCCCCACGTGGATGTGGTCCGCCATCTCCTGGGTCGTCTTCCCGACCGCCTGGACGACGAGGGTGATCGTCCCCTTCTCCGCGTCGGAGTCGGCGATGGTGAGCGGGATCCGCTCCGAGCGCTCGAAGGGACGGACGATGACGAACTGCCCGGCGCGGTGCTTCTTGGCGATGCGGGGCGCCTCGACCTCGTACAGGTCGACCTTGGGGGCGAGGGTCTGACGGGCGATCACGACGGCCATGCCGAGAGTCTTCAGTACGGGCCAAGTCCTGGACAATGAAGCGTCTGAATCAAAGCCCCGGCCTTCCTATACTCACGTCCGGAGATGAAGCGACAGGTCTTCCTGGGAGGCGCCTGCGGCGGGACGACGTGGCGCCGGGACGTGGCGATCCCGGCGCTCGAGACGGCCGGCGTCACGTACTTCGACCCGCAGCTCGCCCCCGGGCAGTGGACGACCGCGTGCGAGCCGGCGGAGATGGCGGCGAAGGACGCCGCGGACGTCCTCGTCTTCGTGATCAACGGAGAGACTCGGGGCGTCGCGAGCGTGGCCGAGGTGGCCTACTACCTGGCGGCCGGACGTGCGCTCGCCCTGGCGATCATCGACCTCCCCGACGGCGCGGCGCTCGAGGGGCGTGTCCTCGAGCGGGCGGAGCGCGACGACCTGAACCGGGGGCGAATCTTCGTCCGCACGATGGCGCGCGAGCGCGGCGTGCCGGTCTTCGACGCCGTCGGGCCCGCGGTCGAGCATGCCATCGGGCTCGCGCGGGCGGCGTCGGGCCGGCTCTCGCGGGCGGACGTGGCGGCCGTGCTCGGCGAGGTGGCGTTCGGCGACGCGCGTTTCGAGATCGAGGAGAGCGCCGAGGGCTTCCTCCTGCGGCTCCGCGCCGAGGGTCCCTGCGCCGATAGCGGCGAGAGTCGCCCGCTGGACGGCCGCCGCTGGCATCTCGATCGTTCCGCGACCCGCGCCGACGTGGTGCGGACGGCCTTCAAGGCGGCCCTCACCTGGCAGGAGCACGAGACGCGCGAGGCGTTCCGCTACCGCGGCGTACCCGTCTTCGGCCCCCACCAGGACGTCGAGGCCCTGGCCCGGCTGCCCGACGCCGCCGGAGAGCCGCCACTTCGCCTCGCCGACGACGAGTGACGCCGGGACCCGAAATTGACACGAAGACCGTGTGACACTATTTTCGTGTCATGAAAGCCCTCCGGAACATCACCGTGACCCTCGACGAGGACGTGGCGCGATGGGCCCGCGTCTTCGCCGCCGAACGAGACACCTCCGTCTCCCGCCTCCTCGGTGAGCTGCTGAAGGAGAAGATGCTGGCGGAGGACGCCTACGCGACCGCCATGAAGCGAGTCCTCCGGCGCAAGCCCTTCCTCGAGAGCGACGGGCGCTACCCACCCCGCGAGGAGCTGCATGACCGCGCTCGTCTTCGTTGACACGAACGTGCTGGTCTACGCCGTCGACCGGGCGGATCCGAAAAAGCACGAGGCCGGCGCCGTCTGGCGGGCCGCGCTCTGGAAGAGCCGGCGCGGACGGATCAGCTTTCAGGTCCTCCAGGAGTTCTACGTGACGGTCGTGCGAAAGGACCCCATGAGCCAGCGCCAGGCACGAGAAGAGGTGCGCGACCTCCTGGCCTGGAAGCCGGTCGCCATCGACGCGGGCACCCTGGATCGGGCGTGGAGCCTCCAGGACCGCTACCGGCTGTCCTTCTGGGACGCACTGATCGTGGGGGCCGCCCGGGTCGCCTCCTGCCGGTACCTGTTGACCGAAAACCTGCAGCCCGGCCAGGACCTCGACGGCATCACCGTCGTGAATCCGTTCGAGGCGACGCTCGCCGACCTCGCGTGACGACGGCAGCCGTGATCCGCGCCTCTCGCGCGGTCCGCGTTTCGGGCCCACGCCGGACGCTATCCCTGCGATCGCTCCGATCGCCCGGCGCAGTCCGCGCACCAGACGCCGAGCCCCTTCCGCCGCCACTCCGCCTCGCCGAAGACGAATGACTCTCCGGCCCCGTCCGGCAGGACGCGGTGCACGTGCCCGTCGAGGTCGGTGTCCCGCGGGCGACCCCCGACGCGGGGCGGCACCGGCACGCGGGTGGTGAGCGCGGGATTCAGGAAGAACGGCATCGAAACACGTGAGGGCGCGCCCGGCCGGCTCACCACGCGGTGCGGCGTGGCGCGCAGGAGGCCGCCCGTCGCGGCCTCCAGAAGCTCGCCCACGTGGACGACGAGCGTCCCCCCGACCGGCGGCACCTCGATCCAGCTGCCGTCCGGGGCGCGGGCCTCGAGGCCGGGTCCGTCGAAGAGGACGAGCGTGATCCAGCTGAAGTCGACGTGCGGCGCCACGCCGTTCCGGGGAACTTCGCCGGGCTCCGGGAGGTAGTGGATCAGCTTGAGGAGGAGGTACGGCTCCTCGTCCTCCGCGAGGAACGGCGGCGTGCCGAGGTCGTCGGCCAGCGATCGGAGCACGTCCCGGCCGGCACGCTCCAGGTCGGCGAGCAGCCGGAGCATCCGGGCGCGCCAGGCCGGGTCGTCCGGCCAGAGGTTCGGGCCGTCGAGCCGGCGATACGCGGGCTCGGCGCCGGTGGACGAGCGCTCTCGCCCGAAGTGGATCTGCTCCCGCCAGTCCCTCTCGCTCTTCAGCTCGCTGTAGCCCCTGAAGTGCGGCGAGCGCTCGATCGCGAGCTGCTCCTTCTCGATCCGCTCCCGGCCGAAGAAGGCGCGCGCGTCCTCGAGCGCCTCGGCGCAACGCGCCGGCCCGAGGAGCGGGTGCCGGATCCGTGCGAAGCCGCGGCCCCCCAGCTCCGAGACGAGCGACCGGCCGTCGCGACCTTCCGCGGCCGGCCCGCGACGGCTAGACGCCGAGGACCTCGCGGATCTTCGCGACGAGATCGCGGCTCCGGAACGGCTTCTCCAGGAACCCGGCGCCGTCCGCGAAGATCTCCGGCTGGCGGACCCGGGCGTCGGAGTAGCCGCTCATGTAGACGACCTTCAGCCCGGGCCGCCGGACCCTCGCCCTGGCGACGAGCTCGGGACCGCCGATCCCCGGCATCACGACGTCCGTCAGGAGGACGTGAACCACGGCCTGGGGACGATCCAGGAGCTCGAGGGCGCTCCGGGGGTCGGCCGCCTCGACGACCGCGTAGCCCTGCGCGCGGAGGACGGCGCCGGCGAGCCGCCGGAGCGACGGCTCGTCCTCCACCACGAGGATCGTCTCGCTCGCAGGGCCCGGGGCGGGGGTCGGAGTCGAGGTCACCGGCGCCTGGTCCCGGCTCTCCACCCGCGGGAAGTAGACCCGGAACGTGGAGCCGCGCCCCGGCTCGCTCTCGACGCGCACGTGGCCACCGCTCTGCTTCACGATGCCGTAGACCGTCGCGAGCCCCAGTCCGGTGCCCCGGCCCTGCTCCTTGGTCGTGAAGAACGGCTCGAAGAGGTGGGCCATCGTCGCCGCGTCCATCCCGGTGCCGGTGTCGTGGACGGCGAGCATCACGTGGGCGCCCGCCGGACCTCCCTCCGGAGACGTCTCGAGCGCCACGTCGCGCGTCTCGATCGTCACACGCCCGCCCGGCGCCATCGCGTCGCGGGCGTTGACGACCAGGTTCGCCAGGACCTGCTCGATCTGGCCCGGGTCGGCCAGCACGAGCCCGAGCGCCGGGGAGAGGTCGCTGACGAGCTCGACCTCCTCGCCGATCAGGCGCCCGAGCATCGTGTGCATCTGCCGGACGACCTCGTTGAGGTCCAGGACCCGCGGCTCCAGGACCTGCCGGCGGCTGAAGGCCAGGAGCTGGCGGGTCAGGGAAGCGGCCCGCGCCCCCGCCCGCCCGATCTCGTCGAGCCCGTGGGTGAGCGCCTCGCCTCCACCGACTCCCTCCAGGCGGAGCAGCTCGACGTACCCGTTGATGACGGTGAGGAGGTTGTTGAAATCGTGGGCCACCCCGCCGGCGAGCTGGCCCACGGCCTCCATCTTCTGGGCGTGCCGGAGCTGCTCCTCGATCTTCTTCCGCTGGGTCAGGTCGCGAAGCGCCACCACGCGGACCGTGTGGTCGTGAAAGACGATGTCCCGGGGCTGGATCTCGACCTCCAGCCGCACCCCGTCACGGCGCTCGAGGGTCATCTCGTACGGCGCGTCCGAGATGGTGCGCAGCCGCTCGATCACCTGGGCGCGCCGGTCCGCCGGGACGAACTCGAGGACCGAATGCCCGATCACCGCCTCGCGCGGGAGCCCGATGATCTCCAGTGAGGCCCGGTTCGCCTCCAGGATCCGGCCCCCCTCGTGGATGAAGATCCCCTCCCAGGCGGCGTCCGAGAGAGCCCGGAACCGTGCCTCGCTCGTGCGCAGCGCCTCCTCGGTGGCGCGCCGCTCCGTGATGTCCTCGAACATCCCCTCCAGGACCGTCATCTTGCCGTCTGCGTCGCGGATGGCCCTGAGGTTCTCGCGCAGCCAGGCGACGCTCCCGTCCTTGCGCCGCAGCTGGATCTCGTGCCCGGCGACCTCGCCGCTCTTGGCCAGGGTCTCGATCCAAGCCGGGCGCGCGGACGGGTCGATCCAGAGCTGGGCGCCGATGTCGCGCACCTCCGCGATCATCTCCTCGGGCGAGGCGTACCCGAGCATCCGGGCCGCGGCCGGATTCACGGTGAGGTAGCGTCCTTCCGGGGTCGACTGGAAGATCCCCTCCAGGGCGTTCTCGAAAATGCCGCGATAGCGCCGCTCGCTCGAGCGCAGCGCCTCCTCCGCCTCGTGCTGGGCGGACAGGTCCTGGACCGTCGTGACGTGGAAGAGCGGGGAGCCGGCGGCGTCCCTCACGACCTTCGTGGTGACGGCCGCCCGGATCGTCCGGCCGCCGCGGGTCGTGAAGCTCCGCTCGAACCGGCCTCTCGAGGCCACGTCCGATCCGGTCGCGAGGACACCCGCCGGTATGGGGTCCGCCAAGGACAGCTCCCGGGGGAAGTCCCCGAGAGTGAAGCCGAACAGCTCGGCGAAGGCCGGATTCACGTCCAGCAGGCGGCCGTCCGGCGAGGTCAGCAGCAGCCCCACCGTGGCCTCGAGGAACGCTCGTCTGTAGAGGGACTCGGGCATTCCCGGAGGAACGGGATCGGACGTCAATGAGCGCGTCTCCGGTGTGCAGTTTACTGCGCTCCCGAGGTCGCCTGATGCGCCTGTACTACGACGCCGGAGCCGTCCTCTTGCGATGCTCTCCTCCGAGGAGGCGGCTTGCAGATCGAGCTGCTGCTCAACGGACGGACCCGCGCGTTCGACGTCCCCGGCGACACGTCGCTCCTGACGCTGCTGCGCGACCACGCCTTCCTGACGTCGCCCAAGGACGGCTGCGCGCCGCAGGGGCAGTGCGGCGCCTGCCTGGTGCTGGTCGACGGCCACCCGAAGACGGCCTGCGCGGTGCCGGCGCGCGCGGCGGCCGGGAAGAGCATCCTGACGCTCGAGGGAGTCGACGCCGCGGAGCGCGCGGTTTACGCGGAGGCGTTCGCCCGCACGGCCGGCGTGCAATGCGGCTTCTGCATTCCGGGAGTCACGCTCCGGATGAAGAGCGTGCTGGACGCAAACCCCGACCCGACCGACGAGGAGATCCGGCGCAAGCTCGACCCGCACCTCTGCCGCTGCACCGGCTACGTGAAGATCGTGGAGGCCTTTCACGTGGCCGCACGCCTGCGCCGGGGAGAAGCCCTGCCGCCCGTCGACGCCTCGGGGCGCGTCGGGACCAGCCTCGAGCGGTACCAGGCGCGCGAGCTCGCCCTGGGGGAACGCCCGTTCGTGGCGGACCTGTCGGCTCCCGGCATGCTGCACGGCGCGCTGACCCTCTCGCCGCACGCGCGGGCCCGCGTGGTCCGGATCGACACGTCGACGGCGGCCGGCCACCCCGGCGTCCTCGCCGTCGTGACGGCGCGCGACGTCCCCGGGAAGCGCCGGTACGGGATGATCGTGGAGGACTGGCCCGGCTTCGTGGCCGAGGGCGAGGAGACCCGCTACGTGGGCGACGTCGTGGCCGCGATCGCCGCGGTCGACGTCCCGACCGCGCGGGCCGCGGCCGCCCAGGTCCAGGTGACGTACGAGGTCCTCCCCGCCCTGACCGACCCGGAGCACGCGCTCGACTGGGACGCCCCGCCGGTCGGCCCCTCCGGGAACGAGCTCTCCCGCACCGTCATCCGCCACGGCGACGTGGCAGCCGCGCTCGCCGCCTCCGCGCACGTCGTCGAGGGGACGTGGCGCACCCAGCGGATCGAGCACCTCTTCCTCGAGCCGGAGGCGTGCCTCGCGATCCCCGGAGACGTCCAGCCCGGCGGCCCGGCGAAGGTGAGCCTCTACACCCAGGGCCAGGGGATCTTCGACGACCGCCGCCAGGTGGCGTCGTTCCTGGGCCTCGCGCCCGAGGACGTCCACGTGATCCTGGTCCCGAACGGAGGCGCGTTCGGCGGCAAGGAGGACCTCTCGATCCAGGCGCAGACCGCGCTCCTCGCGACCGTGACGGGCCGTCCGGTGAAGCTCGTCCTGACGCGTGAGGAGTCGATCCGGATCCACCCGAAGCGGCATCCGATCACCCTTCGCTACCGCGTCGGCTGCGACGCCCAAGGCCACCTGACCGCGGTGAAGGCCCGCCTCCTGGGCGACTCCGGCGCGTACGCGTCGTGCGGGATGAAGGTGCTGGAGCGGGCGGCGGGACACGCGGCCGGTCCGTACCGCTGCGCCAACATCGACGTCGAGGCGGTCGCGGTCTACACGAACAACCCGCCGTGCGGGGCGATGCGCGGCTTCGGCGCGAACCAGGCCCACTTCGCGATGGAGGGGGCGCTCGACCTGCTGGCCGAACGGTGCGGCCTGGACGGCTGGGAGATGAGGTGGCGGAACGCGCTCGAGGCCGGCGACGACTGGTCGTCGGGCCAGCGTCTCGAGGCGTCGGTGGGGCTCAAGCAGACGCTCCTCGCGGTGAAGGACGCCTACTACGCCCATCCGGGGCGCGCCGGGATCGCCTGCGGGATGAAGAACACCGGGCTCGGGAACGGGGCGGTGGAATGGGGCCGCGCACGCCTCGTGGTCGAGGACGACGGCGCCGTCACGATCTACAACGGCTTCACCGAGATGGGGCAGGGGCTCCTGACCGTCCTCGTCCAGTTCGCGTGCGAGGCGACGGGGCTGCCACCCGCGACGTTCCGCGCGCGCGTCGACACCCGCTTCCCGCTCGAGGCCGGTCAGACCACCGGCTCGCGGGCGACGTACTTCGGAGGGCGCGCGGTGCTCGACGCCGCGCGCAAGCTGCGCGCCGACCTGGACGCCGGGCGGACGCTGGCGGAGCTTCGCGGCACGACGTACGTGGGAGAGATCCGCCAGGCCGACACGACGAAGGTCGGCCACGAGCCGCCGCCCGGACAGCCGATGAAGCTGCACGACGCGTTCGGCTTCGCGACCCAGGTCGTGATCCTGGACGACGCCGGGCGCGTGGCGAAGGTGGTCGCCGCGCACGACGTCGGCCGCGCCGTGAACCCGAAGCTGTGCGAGGGGCAGCTCGAAGGGGCGATCCAGATGGGGCTCGGCTATGCGCTGCGCGAGGAGCTGCCGTGCGTGGACGGGATGCCCGTCTCGTTCCGGCTCCGCGACATCGGCGTCCTCCGCGCCCGGGACATGCCCGAGGTGGAGGTGATCCTGGTGGAGGACCCGCAGCCGGACGGCCCGCTCGGGGCGAAAGGGGTCGGCGAGATCGGGCTCGTGCCGACGGCTCCGGCCGTCGCATCCGCGCTCTACGCCTTCGACGGGATCCGCCGCTACACCCTCCCGATGAAGGAGTCCCCGGCGGGGAGGGCGCTCCATTAGCAACGTCACCGGCCTCCGCTGCGTCCTGTGCGGGACGGTCCACGCGCCCGCAGACGTGGAGTACACCTGTCCGCGCTGCGGGATCGACGGGATCCTGGACGTCGAGTACGACCACGACCGCGTGGCGCGGATCCTCTCCTCCGCCTCGCTCGCCGCCGACCACGACTTCTCCATCTGGCGCTACCGGGCGCTGCTCCCGATCGACGACGGCGACGTGCTCCCCCGGCTCCAGGTGGGCTGGACGCCCGTCGTGGCGGCCCCGGCGCTGGCGGCGGAGCTCGGCCTCGGCGCCCTCCACGTGAAGGACGAGGGGCGCAACCCGACGGCGTCCTTCAAGGACCGGGCGAGCGCCGTCGGCGTGACGCGCGCCCGCGCGCTCGGCCGGCGCACGATCACCTGCGCCTCCACCGGCAACGCCGCGACGTCGCTGGCCGGCTTCGCGGCCGAGGCCGGGATGAAGGCCGTCATCTTCGTTCCGGCCGCCGCGCCGGAGGCCAAGCTCGCGCAGCTCCTGGTCTACGGCGCGACGGTCTTCGCGGTCGAGGGCACGTACGAGGACGCCTTCCGCACCTGCCAGGAGGCCGTCCGCGCGTTCGGCTTCTACGACCGGAGCTGCGCGATCAACCCGTACCTCGTGGAGGGGAAGAAGACGTGCGGCCTCGAGATCGCCGAGCAGACGAAGGACGCCGTACCCGACGTCGTCACGATCGCGCTCGGCGACGGCTGCACGACGGCCGGCATCTGGAAGGGCCTCGTCGAGATGCATCGCCACGGCGTGATCGACCGGCTCCCCCGGATCCTCGCGGTGCAGGCCGACGGCGCCGCTCCCCTCGCCCGGGCGTTCGCGCGCGGCGACGAGCGGATCGAGGTGCAGCCCGACGCATCGACGCTGGCCGACTCGATCGACGTCGGCGCGCCGAAGAACGGGATCAAGGCGCTTCGCGCCGTGCGCGCCTCCGGCGGCTCGGTCGTCACCGTGAACGACCAGGCGATCCTCTCGTGGATTCCCCGCCTCGCCCGCGCAACCGGCGTCTTCGCCGAGCCGACCGGCGTCGCGGCGCTGGCGGGCCTCGAGGTGGCGCTCGCGAAGGGCGTCGTGTCACGCGGCGAGCGGGTCCTCCACGTCGCCACCGGGAACGGCCTGAAGGACGTGCGGGGCGCGCTCCGGTCGGTCAGTCCCGCCCACCGCATCCCCCCGTCGCTCGAAGCGGTGCGCGCCGCGCTGGGAGCCATCTCGGGAGTGGGAGGGGCCGCAGGCCGTGGCAGCGGCCGAGGGGAGGGGGATGACCCGCCGCCGTGGGTGAGCGGGTCGGGGACAACCGGAGCCGAAGGCGCAGGTCTGTGGAGTCGCGCTGCCTGGCAGCGCGACTCACTCACCCGCGTGACGGGTTCCCCCATCCAGAAGGAGTCGTCATGATCCACGGTCCCACCTACGCCGAGATGCGCGATCCGTCGAAGGTCGCCTCGGCGGTCCGCGAGCGGGCCCTCCGCGCGTACGCCGAGGCGCCTCTCGACCCGGTGAACCTCTTCAACATCACCTGGAGGGACCCGGCCGGCCGCGTCCGCGCGGTGCGCGTGCCGGAGGCGCTCACCGGGGTGGAGGCGCCGATCGTCCTCCTCTACGCCAAGGACTTCCCGACCGGCGCGCACAAGGTGGGGGCCACGTACTCGGTCCTGATGGAGCACCAGCTCGCCGGCGACGTCCGTCCGGGCGAGAGCACGCTCGTCTGGCCGTCGACCGGCAACTACGGGATCGGCGGCTCGTGGGTCGGGCCGCGGATGGGCTACGAGTCGGTCGTCATCCTCCCGGAGGAGATGAGCGCCGAGCGGTTCGAGAAGATCGCCGGCTACGGGGCGCGGGCCATCAAGACCCCCGGCTGCGAGAGCAACGTCAAGGAGATCTACGACGAGTGCAAGCGGCTGGCGAAGGACCCGCGCGTGCGGGTCATGAACCAGTTCCAGGAGATGGCCAACTACCGCTGGCACCACCACGTGACCGGCGAGGCCGCGGCCGCGGCCGTCGCGCAGCTCGGAGCCGGCCGGCCCGCGGCGTTCGTCTCGGCGATGGGCTCGGCCGGGACGATCGCGGCCGGCGACTACCTGAAGACGAGGCACGGCGCGGCGATCGTGGGTCTCGAGCCGGTGCAGTGCCCCACGCTCATGAAGAACGGCTACGGCGGGCACGCCATCGAGGGGATCGGCGACAAGCACGTCACCTGGATCCACCACGTCACCAACATGGACGGGATGATGGCGATCGACGACCAGGAGTGCCTCGAGGGGCTCCAGCTCCTGTCCGACCCGGTCGGGACCGAGTATCTGTCGGGCCCGGGCGGCCTCGGGGAGGCGGCGGCCGGCCTGTCGAGCCTCATCGGGATCAGCGGCGTCTGCAACATCCTGGGTGCGATCAAGACCGCGCGCTGGCTCGGACTGACGCGGGACGACGCCGTGGTCACCATAGCGACCGACTCCCTCGACCGGTACCCGTCCGTGATGCGGCGCCTGACCGAGCGGAACGGCCCGCTCACCCGCGAGCGGGCGGAGGAGCGGCACGCCCGGATCTTCCGAGGCCAGAA
This sequence comes from uncultured Holophagales bacterium, assembly GCA_964384675.1. Classification (GTDB taxonomy): domain Bacteria; phylum Acidobacteriota; class Thermoanaerobaculia; order UBA5066; family UBA5066; genus CAYLNK01. Next base: position 39,688 of record CAYLNK010000006.1, read on the forward strand.
GCTCGACTTCGTGCAGGAGGGGACGCGCGACGCCCGCGAGCGGTGGCACAACCTGAAGTACTTCACCTGGGTCGAGCAGCAGGGGAAGAGCGTCGCCGAGCTGGACGCCCAGCGCTCCGCCGCCTGGTGGCGCGACCAGGCGGACCTCGCCGAGGACGTCGACCGGCGGCTCCGGGAGGCCCGTGGCTGAGGCCGGAGGAACGCTCGTCACCGGCGGGACGATCGTCACGTTCGACCCGCCCTCGGTCGAGTCGCGCGACCTGGTGCTCGGCGCGTGGCCGCGCACCCGCATCGACGCCAGCGGGTGCGTCGTCTTCCCCGGCCTCGTGAACGCCCACACACACCTCTATTCCGGCCTCGCGCGCGGGATGCCGGCCCCCGACGGCGCGACCCTCACGTTCCGCGAGGTGCTCGAGAAGATCTGGTGGCGGCTCGACGCGGCGCTCGACGCCGACACGCTCCGCGCCTCCGCCGACGTCGCGCTGCTGGACGCCGCCCTTTCGGGCGTCACCGCGATGATCGACCACCACGAGTCACCGTCGTTCGTCGAGGGCTCGCTCGAGGTCCTGTTCCAGGCCGCCCGGGCGGTCGGCGTCTCTCTCTCGACCGGCTACGGCGCCTCCGACCGGCACGGCCACGCGGCCGCGCTCCTGGGCCTGATGGAGTCGGACCGCGCGCTCGCCGCCGGGCGGCCCGCCACGCTCGCGCTCCACGCCGGCTTCACGGTGGAGGACGAGACGCTGCAGGCGGCGTCCCGGATCGCACGCGAGCGCGACGCCTGGGTCCACGTCCACGCCGCCGAGGACCGCTGCGACGACGGATCGTTCGGAAGGCTGGAGCGCGCCGGCCTGGTCGGCGAACGGACGATCCTGGCGCACGGCGTCCACCTGACCCGGGACGAGCGCGCGCGCGCGGCCGCGGCGGGAGCCACCGTCGTCCACTGCCCGCGGAGCAACCTGCAGAACGGGGTCGGCTACGCGGACGTCGCCTCCTTCCCGGGGCGGGTGGCGCTCGGCACCGACGGGATGGACGGCGACCTCCTGGCGGAGGCGAGGGTCGCTCACCTGCGCGCCCGCGAGGCGTACGGCCCGGCCGGCGGCTTCGACGCGCTCAGCCTCCTGGCCGGCAGCCAGCGCCTCGCCGACGAGCTGCTCGGCCCGCGTCCCGAGGACTGGGTGGTCGCGGCCTACGACCCGCCGGCGCCCCTCGACGCCGGGACGCTCGCGGGTCACCTCCTCTTCGGCCTCGGCGCGCGGCACGTGCGCGACGTGATCGCCCGCGGCCGTCCGATCGTGCGCCATCGCGAGCCGGTCTTCGTTCACGCGGCGGAGGTACATGCCCGGGCCCGCGAGGAGGCGGCCCGCCTCTACCGGCGGATGACGTGAGGAGAACGTGAGCGTCCTCCGCCCTCTCCCGCTCGCGGTCCTCGTCCGGCGCGTGATCACGGAGCGCCCGAACGGATCGGTCTTCGGGCTCCCGCTCCCGAGCGTCCACGCCGGCGAGCCGGGCCTGGACCTCTCGGCCACGTTCCACGGGCACCGCGTCTCGACGCCCCTCGGCCCGGCGGCCGGGCCGCACACGCAGCTGGCCCCGAACATCGCGCTCTCGTACCTGGCCGGCGGCCGCGTCCTGGAGCTCAAGACCGTGCAGGTGAACGACCGTCTGGTGCTGGCCCGTCCCTGCATCGACGTCGGGACGATCGGCACGAACGTGGAGTGGTCACAGGAGCTCCTCGTCCACGAGTCGCTCCGCGAGTACGTGAAGGCCCGGCTCCTGATCGCGATCCTGGACGCCCTCGGCCTCGTCCCGGCCGGACAGCGGGACGTCGTCCTGGACGTGTCCCTCGGCTACGACCTCGAGGGGATCCGCTCCCGCAAGATGCGGGACTTCCTGTCGGGGCTCCTCGACGCGCGGCCGCTCCTTGACGCCGAACGCGACGCGCTCGTGCACGAGCTCCCGGCGCCGCTCCGCTGGCTCGCGTACGTACCCTGCCCCACGCGCCTCGCGGACTCGGTCACGCTGTCGACGTTCCACGGCTGCCCGCCCGGCGAGATCGCCGGGATGGCGCGGTACCTCCTCGCGGAGGCCGGCGTCCACACGATCGTGAAGCTCAACCCGACGCTCGTCGGGTACGAGGCGGCCCGGGAGATCGTGAACGGACGGCTCGGATACGAGGACGTGCGGCTGAAGCCGGAGGCGTTTGCCCGCGACCTTCAGCTCCCCGAGGCGCTCGACCTGGCCCGCGACCTCGCCGGCGCTGCGGCGCGCCTCGGCCTCGGCTTCGGCCTGAAGCTGACCAACACGCTGGTCGTCGAGAACCACGCGGGGCACCTCCCGGGGAAGGAGATGTATCTCTCCGGCGAGCCGCTCCACGTCCTGGCGCTCGGCCTCGCGCTCACGGTGCGCGAGGCGCTCGGCGCCGCCTTCCCGATCTCGTTCTCCGCCGGGATCGGCGCCGGGAACGTCGCGACGGCGGTCGCCTGCGGGATGGTGCCGGTCTCCAGCTGCACCGACCTCCTCCGGCCGGGCGGGTACGCGCGCCTGCAGCGCCAGGCGCACGCCCTCGCCGAGGCGATGCGCGCGGCCGGCGCCCGCACGATCCCCGAGCTGATCCGGGCGAAGGCCGGCCAGCCCGGCGGGGACCTCGCCGAGGCGTCCCTCGAGGTGCATCGCCGTGCCGCGGCGGACGCGCTCACGAGCGGTCGCTACGTGCGGGAGCGGACCTCCCGCCCGCCGCGCAAGGTGGGCTCCCACCTCCATCTCATGGATTGCCTCGGCTGCGACAAGTGCGTCCCCGTCTGCCCCAACGACGCCAACTTCGCGTACGAGACGCCGGCCCGTACCCTCGCCTACCGCGACCTCGTTGTCGCCGGCGGCCAGCTCGTGCCGGGGGTCGAGCGGGTCCTCTCGACCGGCGGTCCGAAGCACGCCTCGCACCAGATCGCCAACTTCGCGGACGCCTGCAACGACTGCGGCAACTGCGACGTCTTCTGCCCCGAGGAGGGCGGCCCGCACATCGAGAAGCCCCGCCTGCACGGCACGCTCGCCGGCTGGCTCGCCGACGCGCCGAAGCCCGGGTTCCACGTCGCGCGCGAGGACGGCGCGCTCCACGCGCGCGGCCGGTGGGGCGGCCACACCGTGGAGCTGCGGATCGACGCCGACGGCTCCGCCCGGTTCTGGGATGGCGTCGCGGAGCTGCTCTTCCCCCCCGACGACCCGCTGGCCCCCGCGGAGTCCCGCGTCCTCGCTCTCCCGCCTCCCGAGGGGCATGTCGTCCCGATCGGGCACTACCACTCCCTGCGCGCTCTGGTGGAGGGTCTGTTCGCCCCCGGCGCCGCGAGCTGGATCACGTCGCTCGATCCGTTGCGGGGGGCTCCGTCGCCGCCCCCCGCTCCCCTGGCGGGGTCGCCCCCTGATTCCCCCGGGTCTCACCTTCCGGAGCAAAGGAGCTGAACCGATGTCCCCGACCACACTCGCTCCCCCCGCGATCAACCCCGCCCTCCTCGCGTCGCTCCACGGGCGGAGCCTCCTGCTGACCGACGACCTCACGACGCCGGAGATCGAGACCCTGGTCGCGGTCGCCGCACGCCTCCGGGCGCTCGACCGCTCCGGCCGGAAGACACCGCTCCTTTCGCACGAGCTCGCCTACGCGCTCTTCTTCGACAACTCCACGCGCACCAAGTCCGCCTGGGCCGGCGCCGCCGCGCGCCTCGGGATGCAGCCGGTGATCGTGGACGGCTCCTCCACCCAGGTGTCGCACGGGGAAACCGCGGTGGAGACCGGCGCCATGCTCGGGATGAACGCCCACGCGCTCGGCGTGCGGCACGACCTGATCCTGGGCGAGGGGAACGCCTTCATGCGCGACGTGATGAAGGGGATCGACGACTACCTGGCGGCGACGAAGGACCGGCGGAAGGTGCCGATCGTCAACCTCCAGTGCGACGTCGACCACCCGACCCAGACGCTGGCCGACCTCTGCTGGCTGAAGGAGCGGTGGCCGGACGGCCTGGCCGGCAAGCGGATCGCCGTCTCGTGGGCGTACTCCCCCAGCTACGCCAAGCCGCTCTCCGTGCCGCAGGGGCTGATCATGCTGCTCACCCGATTCGGGGCCGAGGTGACGCTCGCGCACCCGCCGGGCTACGGCCTCATGGAGCCGTGCCTCGCCTCCGCCCGGCGGCACGCGGCGGAATCGGGAGGGACGTTCCGCGTCGTCGACTCCATGGACGAGGCGTTCGAGGGTGCCGACGCGGTCTACCCGAAGAGCTGGGGGCCGTGGGACCTGATGTGGAGCCGCGTGGACGCCAACCGCGCCCGAGACACGAAGCGGATGGCCGAGATCGAGCGGGAGGCGCTCGCGAAGAACGCCGGACATCGCGACTGGATCTGCGACGAGCGCCGGATGGAGAAGACGCGCGGCGGCGACGCCCTCTACATGCACTGCCTGCCGGCGGACATCGGCGCGGAGGTCTCGCCCCGCGTCATGGAGCGCCATACCTTGAACGTCGCCCGCGAGGCGAGCTGGAAGATGTACGTCGTGATGGCGGCCCTCGCCGTGGCCAAGGTGCCCGACCTCGCCGCCCGCCTCGCGGCGCACTGAGGAGGACGCGATGAGCGCCACCCGCACGAGGACGACCCTCGACACCGCGATCGCCGAGGCCGCGGCCCGCTACCGGCCCCTCGCCGCGAGGATCCTCGCCGAGGCGATCCGGATCCCGGCCGACTACGTGGACCGGCCCGCCGACGCGGGAGGCGACGCGAGCTGTGGCCTCTCGAACCACGAGCGGCCGCGCCTCGAGTACCTCCGCCGGACGATCGTGGAGATGGGGGCCGTGCGGAAGGCCGAGGACGTCGGGTTCGACGCCTACGGCAACCTCGTCTGGACCGTGGACGACCCGACCGACGGCGTTCCGGCGAGCCGGAAGCGCGTCATCTACCTGGACGGGCACAGCGACACCGTGAAGGCGCTCCGCCCCGCCTGGCGAGAGAAGACGGGCGGCGTCGACCCGTACGACGGGCTCGTCTCGAAGGAACGGCTCGACCGCGCCTACCTCAAGTCCGAGCTCGGCTACCTCCCGCCCGAGGACGAGTGGGAGCACCTCCTCTTCGGCCGCGGCTCGGCGGACCAGCTCGCCGGCGTCGTCTCGCAGATCGTCGCCACGAAGATCCTCCTCGAGCTCGCGCCGGAGGGAGCCCTGCGCGGCGCGATCGTCCGCTCCTACGCGACCGTGGCCGAGGAGGACAACGACGGCGGCGGGCCGCTCTTCCTGGTGCGCGAGGTATTCCCCGGGGCCGCGCCCGAGCTGATCCCGGACGCGGTGATCCTGACCGAAGGGACAGGTGACTCGGCCAAGGGGGCCCTCGGGATCTATCGCGGGCAGCGCGGGCGGATGCAGATCGAGGTGACCGTCACCGGCCGCTCCTGCCACGGCTCGATGCCGTGGGAGGGGAAGAACCCGTTCGAGTTCGGCGGGGCGATCGTGGTGGAGGCGGCGCGGCGCTACGAGGCGCGCGACGGCTTCCTCGACCACCCGTTCCTCGGACACGGCACGCGCACCGCATCCTGGGCGCGCCTCGACACGCCGAGCGACTGCGCGGTGCCGGAGCGGCTCGTCTTCCGCTTCGACCGCCGGCTCACCGTGGGCGAGACGCCCGAGGGGGCGGTCGCCGACGTCGAGCGGCTCGACGCCGTGGCGGCCGCGCGTGCGGCCGGCCTCGACGTGACCGTCACGGTCCCGACCTACGACGAGCCGACCTGGTGCGGCTACAGGCTCGGCAACCCGCAGATCTACCGGGGCTGGCTCACGCCCGCCGAGCACCCGGTCATCGAAGCGGCGGTCGCGGCGTACCGCGGCGTCGTCACGCCGCACGTGGAGAAGGACGGCACCCGCGGCGCGCTCCGGAGGGAGCCGCGCGTCGACCGCTGGATCTTCTCCACGGACGGGGTCGGCTTCCCGATCCCGGTGGGCGACGCGTCGATCGCGGTCCCGGCGCGCAAGGGCTGGGTCGTCTCGGGGGACGTGAAGCACCCCGCGATCTTCGGGATCGGCGCCGGCGTGGAGCAGAACACCCACAAGATCGGCGAGTGCGTCGACCTGCGCGAGCTGGTCCACGCGATCGCCGTGATCGCCCGGTTTCCGAGCGCGCTCGTGGAAAGGTGGGGGTAGAGCACCGGCACGATCGGGCGGAGAATCCGCCGACCGTAGACCGAAGGAGCCGCTCATGCCCCGTCCCGACCCGCATTCGTACGCCGACGCCGACCAGCCGCGCACCCGCCACGTGAGGCTCGCGCTGCGCGTCGACTTCGCCCGTCAGGTCCTCTCCGGAACGGCGACGCTGGTGCTCGCCGCCCCGTCTCGCGGGCCGATGGACCTCGACACCCGCGACCTCGCGATCTCCTCGATCGAGGCCGGCGGCCGGCCCGTGCCGTTCACGCTCGCCGCCGCGGACCCGATCCTCGGCTCCCGGCTCACGCTCGACCTCCCCGCCGGGACGACCGAGATCGTCGTGGGGTACGAGACCTCGCCCGAGTCGCCGGCCCTCCAGTGGCTCTCCCCCGTCCAGACAGACGGGAAACGCCACCCGTTCCTCTTCAGCCAGTGCCAGGCGATCCACGCCCGCGCCGTCGCGCCGCTCCAGGACACGCCCGGGATCCGGATCACCTACGAGGCGGAGCTCACCGTGCCCGGGCCGCTCGCCGCGGTGATGTCGGCGGGACGCGGCGACGTACGCCCGAACGCGGACGGCACGCGCACGTTCACGTTCGCGATGCCGCAGGCGATCCCCCCGTACCTGATCGCGCTGGCCGTCGGGGACCTCGACGGACGCGACCTCTCCCCCCGCTCCCGCGTCTTCGCCGAGCCGGGCGTCGTGGAGGCGGCCGCGTACGAGTTCGCCGGGATCGAGTCGATGATCGCAGGCGCCGAGGCGCTCTTCGGGCCGTACGAGTGGGATCGCTTCGACCTCCTCGTCCTCCCGCCCTCCTTCCCGTACGGCGGGATGGAGAACCCGCGGATGACGTTCCTGACGCCGACGCTCCTGTCGGGCGACCGGTCGCTCGTCTCGGTGGTGGCGCACGAGCTGGCCCATTCATGGACCGGGAACCTCGTCACCAACGCGAACGCCGAGCACTTCTGGCTGAACGAGGGCTTCACGGTCTGGGCCGAGCGGCGGATCGTGGAGGCGCTCTACGGCCCGGAGGAGGCCGCGCTGGCGTGGGCGATCGGACAGAAGGGGCTGGACGGCGCGCTGGCGCGCTTCGGCGTGGACTCGCCCGTCACCCGCCTCCGGACCAGCCTCCAGGGTGTCGACCCGGACGACGTCTACTCGCTCGTCCCGTACGAGAAGGGCTCTCGCTTCCTCACGCTCCTCGAGCGGACGGTCGGCCGCCAGCGATGGGACCGTTTCGTGGGCGCGTACATGTCCCGCTTCCGCTTCACGTCGATCACCTCGGAGGAGTTCCTGGCCTTCGTGGAGGCCGAGCTGCCGGGCGTGTCGGCGACGGTCGGGGCCCAGGAATGGGTCTACGAGCCCGGCCTCCCGGCCAACGCGCCGGTCTTCCGGTCCGAGGCGCTCGAACGGCTCGCCGCGCTCGCCGGGGGATTCTCCGCCTCTGCGCGGCCCGACGCCGCGGCCCTCGCCTCCTGGTCCCCGCTCCAGAAGCTCGCCTACCTGCAGCGTCTCCCGCGCGAGCTCGACGCCGCGTCGTGCGAATGGCTCGACGCGAGCCTCGGGCTCACCGGAAGCGGCAACCACGAGGTCCTCGTGGAGTGGCTGACGATCGCCGGTGGCTCGGACCACGAGCCCGTGTTCGCGCGAATCCGCGAGGTGCTGACCCGCGTGGGGCGGATGAAGTACGTCAGGCCGCTCTACGCCGCGCTCGGCCGGCACGCCCGGACGCGAGCGCTCGCCCGCGAGATCTTCGCGGCCGCGAGCGACGGCTACCACCACCTCTCGCGGCGGACGGCGCAGTCGGAGATGGCGAAGTACGCGGACGGCGCGGCCTGAAGCCCGGGTCCGGCTATCCTCCCCCGAGATCGAGCCATGTTCACGAAGGACCGTCTCCCCAGCCCACCCGCCTCCCGTGGCGGCGACGACCGGCGCCGGAGCGTCCGCGTCCCGCGGGTGGTGCCGCTCGTGCTGGAGCGGGACGGAAGCCGGCTGGCCGTCCGGACCGTCGTCATCAGCGCGCACGGGGCCATGGTCACGAGCCCGGAGCCGTTCACCCAGGGTCTGACCCTGTCCGTGCTCAACGAGGCGACGAAGTCGCGCCTCAAGGCGTGGATCGTCTGGAGCCGGCCCGGAGATACCGCGAGCACCTATTCCGTGGCCATCGAGTTCCTGGAGAGCGCCGGCCGGTTCTGGGGCGCCGACTACGCCTCCTGAAGGGACGCTAGCGGTCCGTCGTCGCCGAGCGCACGAGCTCGGCGAGAAACCCGGCGGCATTCGAGAGCTGCCACGCCGCGGCCATCGCGACCCGCGGCCCGATCCGCCGGAGGGGAGGGGCGAAGCAGCGAGAGAAGACCGCCGCGTAAAAGCCCAGGATCCCCGCGTGCAGCCCGCCGGAGCCACGTTTCCTCCGGAGCCTGTGGAACCGGTACGCACCACGTCCGTAGCGAAAGTGCCGGAGGACGAAGAGGCGAAACGTGAGCTCGCTGGCGTGGGCGACCACGGCGGCGGGCACGGGCACGAGTGAACCGCCGCGCTGGAGCCAACGATCGCAAAGCTCGCGGTCCTCGGCCGTGCCGAACGCCGGATCGAACCCACCGGCGGCCCGGAACTCACCGGCGTTGACGGCCAGGTTCGTGGAACGGAAGAAGTAGTCTCCGCCCGGCTCCGGCCGGTAGTGGCCGAGGAGCACCGCCAGGATCATCTCGGCGACCTCGGCATTCACGTTCTCCGGATGCGGATTCGTGATCGTGCCTCCCAGCAGGGCCCCGACCGGGTGGCGCTCGAACGCCGCCTCCAGCGCCGCGAGCCAGCCGGGCTCCGCCAGACAGTCGTCGTCGAGGAAAGCGAGGTACCGGCCTGTCGCATGCGCCGCTCCGCAGTTGCGGGCGGCGGCGGGTCCCGCCTGCTCCTGCCGGATCAGCTCGAGCCGCGCCCCCTCTAGGACCACCGGATCCACTTCCAACGGAGCGCGACTGCCGTCGTCGACGACGACCACCTCGAAGGCGTCGCGCGGGTAGTGCTGCGCGCCCAGGGTCTCCAGACAGCTGCGGAGCGCGAGCGGGCGATCGTGGGTGGGTATGACGACGGTGAAGACAGGGACCCGCCCCGGCGACGATTCGGATGCCACGTGCTCGGCCCGCCTTCTGAGGCGATCTTACCCGGACGGCACGGTGGGCCCGCGGCCGTCAGCCGCTCGTCGGCCAGGCGAGCAGGAGCAGGAAGAGCAGGACGGCAGCGAGGATCAGCACGAACGGTCTGGGATGGATGCGGTGCGGCATCGCCACCTCCCGGCGCGGCCCTTCCCACATCACTGGGGCCGGCTCGCCCCCGGTGCCATGATGCACCTTGCCCACCCGCCCCGACGACCCGGGATCGGGGTTATCCTGGGTCGAAGGAGCAGCCGTGGGCAGCAAGAAGCTCAACGACTCCTGGAAAGACCTCCGCCTCACGATGCGACACGCCGCCCTCGACCACGTCGAGCGCCACGTCCCGCGTGTGAATGCCCTGCCGCCCGAGCCGGTCGACCCGGAGCGGGTGGTGACCCTGGTCAAGCAGATCGTCGAGGACCTGGCCGAGCACTCCGCGGAGGGCGAGGAAAGCCCGGTCCTGCGGCTCGTGAAGAAGGTGTTCCGGCCGAACGCGAGCGAGAAGTCCCGCAAGCGCCTGGTCAAGTCGTTCGACCACTACCTCGCGACCTGGGGAGCCGAGAACAAGACGGGGTAGCCCCGAACGGCGGAACCCACCCCCATCGGTGTAAAGAAGCGGTGTAGGGCCGCTCGACGACGTCGAGCCGCAGCCGAGCTGGAAAGCCGTACCATGGGGTCGAGATGATCATCCCGCTGGCCGACAGAGGAAGGCCCCCCGACGAGATCCTCGAGGTGCCGGACCGCACCTGCAATCTCCGGGGGGGCGTCTTCCAGTCGCGGATCGCGTGGGTGATGGAGCACGCCGGCCCGGCCGCGGTGACGTCGCTCTGGAGCCGGCTCCCCGGAGGGATCCGGAGCCGTCCCCCCGAGTCGATCGAGGTGACGGAATGGCTCCCCTTCGCCTGGCTCGTGGCCCTCGACCGGACGATCACCGAGGTGTTCGGAGGCGGGCGGGTCGAGCTCCTGTACGAGCTCGGAAGGCACTCGGCCCGCTGGAACTTCCTCCGGAACGCCGCGCCGTCTTCCGCGTCGGATCCCGCCGGGGGTCGCCGCCTGGGTCTCAACCTCGGCCTGAGCGTCCAGAGCCATTTCTGGGACGCGCGAACGCACCACGGCCTCTTCCAGGACTACGGCTCGTGCAACTACGTCCCTCTCCACGGGCAGGCGTTCCGGCTCGACTACACGGGCTACGTGGTGCGGAGCCGGACCTTCTGCCTCACCGGCCTCGGCTACTTCGAGGCCTCCGTGCGTCTCCTCGGCGGCCGGGAGCCGATCTCCGAGGAGACCGCCTGTCAGTGCTACGGCGACCCGACCTGCTCCTACGTCGTCTCCTGGGAGGGATGACCGGACGTCCCACGGCGCACTCGCCGGGGGACGCCACCACGCGCACGGGTCTTGCGTCGCTCCGCCCGACCTCAGGAGGGTCCATGCCCCGTTTCCCCAACGTCCTTGCGTTCTCTTTGCTCTTCGCTCTCCCCGCGCTGGCTCAGGAGCACCCCTCGGCAGCCCCCCTCGGCGCGCCCCTGCCGCGCCAGAACGTCCGCGTGAACGACCCGGCGATGGACACGCTGGGGCACACGAACAGCGGGTCGTCCGTGGCCGTGCGGGGCTCCCGCGTCGTCGTCGGCTTCAACGACGCCAGCCGTGACGTCTCGGGCTACGCCTTCTCCACGGACGGCGGCGGCACGTTCACGCACCGCCGCCTCGCCCCTCCCCCGGAGGGTAGGACGCTCGGAAACCCGGTCGTCGCGTTCGGCCTAGGAACCGACGTCTACTACGGAACGCTCATGCTCCTCGGGGACGGCGTCTCGACCATCGGGCTCGCGAGGTCCACGGACGGCGGAGCGACGTTCGGGACCCTGACCGACGTCGCCCTCGCCGCCGAGGGGCCGTACGAGCAGCAGGACGAGGAGTGGATCGCGGTCGACTCCGCACCGGGCTCCCGCTTCGCGGGCAACGTCTACGCGAGCTGGACGTACCTCGGGCCCAACGGCGAGTCGGTCATCCTCTTCGCGCGCTCCACCGACGGCGGCGCCACGTTCCTGGACCCGCTCGTCCTGTCGCCGATCGACACGGCCGGCGTACGGAGATCCGTCATCGCGGTCGCGCCGAACGGCGACGTCTACGTCGCCTTCGAGGACGCTCACGCGTCCCCCCGAGGCATCTCGATCCGCAAGTCGGCGGACGGCGGAGCGACCTTCGGCGGCACGAAGACGATCGCCACCTTCAACCCGTTGACGGCCCTCACCGGCGGCGGCGGCGTCCGCGCCAGCAGCTACCCATCTCTCGCCGTGGACGCGTCGAACCGGGTCCACCTGGTCTTCGCGGCCGTCGCCTCGGGCGCCACGACCGACCGGGCCGACGTCTTCTACGTCCGCTCCTCGGACGGCGGCGTCACGTACACGACCGCGCGCAAGGTGAACGACGACGGCACCAGCACGAGCCAGGCGTTTCCGGCGGTGGCGGTCGCGAGCGACGGGAGCGTCGTGGTGAAGTGGGTCGACCGGCGGAACGACCCGGTGAACGACGCCCTGTCCGACGTTTACGTGGCGGTCTCGCGCGACGCCGGCACGACGTTCGGCAAGAGCATCCGGGTCACCGACACCAGCTGGGTCTACGGGCCCGTGGAGCCGTCGTCCGGCGCGGGCTATCACGGCGACTACGACGGCCTGGCGGTGGACGGAGGGAACGTGTTCGTGACGTGGAGCGACGAGCGGGGCGCGGATCCCGACGTCACCTTCGCGACGTTCCCGATCTCGCTCGACCCCGCCACGCCGGACTTCGTCCTCGCCTCGCAGAAGACGTACGGCAGCGTGCGGGCGGGGCAGTCGGCCTCCTTCGACCTGCCCACCTCGGCGGTGAACGGGTTCGCCGGGAGCCTCACCCTGTCGGCCTCCCCGGCCGTGCCCGGTCTCTCGTACGCCTTCGCGACGGGCACCGTGAACGCCGGACAGGCCGCGCGCCTCACCGTGACCGCCTCCGGCGCGGCGGTGGCCGGCGACGTGCACCTCACGGTGAGCGCCGCCAGCGACGGCGTGACCCGCTCCACCACGATCTGGCTCACCGTCTACGACGCGACCCGGCCGGTCGACGCGCCGGTCAACGCCACCTCCACGCCTGGCTTCACCGGCGGCGCCGTGAAGGTCGACGCGTCGGGCCGGCTCCACGTCGCCTACGAGGACGACTCGGTCACCGTGCTGGGACAGGACGTCTTCTACCGGCGCTCCACGGACGGCGGCGTCACGTTCTCGACGCCGATCAAGCTCAACGCCGCCGGCAGCACGGGCTTCCACGTCGCGGTCGCCGCGGACGCGAGCAGCCGCGTCTTCGTGGTGTGGTCCGGCGGAGTCGCCGGACAGAACGAGCGGGTCTACGCCGCGCGCTCCACCGACGCCGGCGCGACGTTCGCCGCCCCCGTCGCGGTCTCGCCCGACGACCAGAGGGCCTTCTATCCGAACGTCGCCGTCGACCGCTCCGGCAACGTCCTCGTGGCGTACTACGACGTGGTACAGGGCTACGCGGTCCTCGGCACCACGCGCTCCACGAACGGGGGCACCACGTTCGACGCGCCCAAGGCCATCTCCGACGGCGCGCCGTCCACGACGACGCGGCCCGGCATCGCCTTCGACTCGAAGGGCGCGGCCTACGTGACGTACACGCGGCAGGTGGTCGTCGGCGCCGGGTTCCTCCTCTCCTCGGCGCGCATCGCCATCGCCAAGGACGGACGCTCGTTCGGCACGCCGTACGACCTCACCCTGGCGACGAACATCCAGGCCTTCGCGCCGGACGTGACCGTGGGGGCCGACGACGCCCTTCACGTCGTCTACTACCAGCGTCTCGAGGACGACCTCGGCAACGTCAACCGCGAGGTCGTCACCGTGCGCTCCACGGACGCCGGGGCCACGTACACACCGCCCCTGGTCCTCTCGGGCAACGCCGGCCAGTCGTACTTCCCCGCGGTGATCGCGGAGCCGGGCGGCGCGATCGACGTCGCCTGGGAGGACGACTCCCAGGGCGGAGGGACCGACGTCCTGTACGCCCGCTCCACCGACGGGGGACGCACCTTCACGGCGCCGGCGAACCTCTCCTCGAACCTCGGCCTCTCCGGGAGCGCCGCGAACCCGCTCGACACCCTGGGAGGCTCCGGCCGCGTCACGCTCTCGGTCACGTCGGCCGGCACCGTCGCCGTCTCGTGGCTCGACGACAGCCCCGCCGATCCCGACCTCTTCGTGACCACGGTGAAGCCGGGCGCCATCGTCACGAACAGACCGCCGGTCGCGACCATCACCGTCCCGGCAGGGAACGTGACGATCGAGGCGGGACAGGAAGCGAACCTGGCCGGGACCGGCACCGACCCGGACGGCGACCCCCTCACGTACTCCTGGGTCTTCGGAGACGGAGCAACCTCGACGCTCGAGGCCCCGGGCGCCCACCTCTACTCCCGGCCGGGCGTCTTCACCGTCACGTTCACCGTGCGCGACGCGCGGGGCGCCGCGGCGAGCGCGTCGATCACCGTCACGGTCGTCCCGCCCACGGCGACCGGCACCAGCTTCCTCCTGCCGGTCGTCCTGGAGGCGGCCGGCGTCGGCGGAAGCCGCTACACCAGCGAGGTCACGTTGGCCTCCCGGGCGACCTCCTTCACCGAGGTCATCCTGACGTACACCGCCTCCGAGGGCGGCGGAAGCGGCGTGGCCCGCCTGGCGCTCGCCCCCGGCTCCCAGTTCGTCGTGCCCGCGATCTTCGACCTCCTGCGCTCGCGCAGCCTCGCGATCCCGAAGGACGGCGGCACGCACGTCGGCACGCTGCTCGTCACCTTCGTGGGCGTCTCCTCGCCGTCCACCGTCTTCGCCGGCGCGCGAACCTACACGCCCGACCCGGCCGGAGGCGCCGGCACGTTCGGGCTCTTCTACGCCGGGGCGGCCACCACCACCTCGCGCGCCATTCTCTTCGGGCTGCGCCAGGACGCGGACCAGCGCTCGAACGTCGCGGTCGTCAACGCCGGCCCCGACCCGATCACGCTGCGCGTCGCGCTGCAGGGCCCGAACGGGCAGGACCTCGGCGCGCTTCCCGACGTCGCCCTCGGACCGTACGGCTGGGCCCAGCTCGCGCAGCCGCTCGCCGGCAAGGCCGTCTCCGGCCGCGCCGTCGTCACGCGAGCCTCCGGCACCGGCGCGTTCACGGCGTACGCCGTGCTCAACGACGCCGTCACGTCCGACGGCTCGTTCCTCCCGCCGATCCTCGACGACGACGGCTCGGGAGCCGACCGGCTCGTGCCGATCGTCCTCGACGTGCAGGGCCTCGGTGCCCGCTTCCGGACCGAGCTGACGGTCACGAACTTCACCTCGTCTCCGCTCCCGCTCACGCTCGGCTATCGCGCCGCCGACGGCCTCGGCAGCGGCTCCGGCCCGGTGAGCCTCACGCTGGCGCCGCTGGAGCAGCGCGTCGTTCCGGACGCGATCGCCTTCCTCCGCGCGACTCTCCCGATCGAGGCGGATGGCCGGAGCGTCGGCGGCACGCTCCTCGTCACCGCGCCCGCGGGGACCCCGGCGAGCGCTCTCGCCGTCGGCGCGAGGACGTTCGTCCCGGCGGCGCCCGCGGGAAGCTACGGGCTCTTCTATCCCGGCCTCACGCTCGCCGAGAGCGCCACGTCAGCCGTCGCCGTGTACGGCCTGCAGGAGTACGCCGGGCAGCGCTCGAACCTCGCGCTCGTCAACCGCGGCGACGCCGGGGATCCGATCACGCTCCGCGTCACCCTCCACGGCCACGACGGGGCCGTACTCGGCCCGCCGATCGAGAGGACGCTGGCGCCAGGCGCCTGGCTCCAGCTGGGGCGTCCGCTCGACGGGACCGGCGCGGCGTACGGCTACGCGATCGTGGAACGGATGGCCGGGACGTCACGCTTCGTCGCCTACGGCGTCCTCAACGACAACGTCTCGGCGGACGGGAGCTACATCCCGATGAGCAAGTAGCTCACTCCAGCCACGGGTTCCGGAGCGGCGGCAGAGCCGCTCCGGGCTCCGTGCGCAAGCGGGCGATCCGCTCCGAGAGGGCAGACCTCACACGCACGTCGTCGGCCGGCACGTTCGCGAGCGCGCGCTCGTACGCCTTCAGCGCGGCCGCGGAGCGCCCGAAGCGCAGCTCGGCGTTCCCGAGCTCCAGCGCGGCGACGTACGCGCGCGGATGGAGCGCGGCCGCGTCGGCGAAGAGGTCCCGCGCCTTCACCGGATCGGGGCTCGGGCCGTACGTGCGCGCCATCGCCTCGCCCAGGAGCTGGCGGGCGCGGAGCCACGGCAGGCGGAACGTCCCCCGGTAGACGAGGAGGTTGCCCCGCCGGTCCACCGGCTCGACGGCGCGGAACGCGTCGTAGTCGAAGCCGGGCGCGGGAGCGACGTGCACCGCCGAGACGAGGAACGTGCCGGTGAGCGTGCCGTTCTCGCCGGTCCAGGGGCGGGTCCGGAGCTCGAGCCGCTCGGCCAGCTCGGGCGCCATCGGGTAGTCGACGAACGGCGTCTCCCCGCGGGGGCGCAGCACCTCGCGGGCGTAGCGAGCCAGCTCCAGAGAACGCTGTCCGAGATCGATCCCCTCGTTGTTGAAGAGGCGCCGCGCGTTCGCGGTCCCTCCCGCGAGGAGGTTGTGGAACTCCCACGGACGCGGCGTGACGACGGCCGGCACCGTCGCCAGCGCGAACGCCGCTCCGATCGCGATCCGCGGCCGCCCGCCCCGCGCCACGAGCCGCGCCGCC
>CAYLNK010000007.1:0-52423 GCA_964384675.1 uncultured Holophagales bacterium
TCGAGCGGGAGATCCGCTCCGCGGCCCGGGAGGCCCGGGCTCGGCTCATCGGGGCGCACACCCGGGCGCTCCGCATCGCCGGGGTCGTCGTGCCCGCCGAGGAGCGTGTCCTCGCCGAGACGCTCCTCCACTACAACGCCATGCAGGTCGGCGTCGCCGTGGTCCTCTCGGCGCGCCGCGACGTCCTCGAGGCCGAGCGCGCGTCCCTCGACGCCAGGCTCGACTACTGGTCCGCCGCCGCAGCCGTCGACGCGCTCCGCGCCGGCCGCCTCGTCAACGTAACCGCGCGCACCGTTTCCGCCGCGACCCCGGCGCCGGACGCGCCCAGCCCCTCCGGAGGTCACTGATGGACCGTCGCTCGTTCCTCCACCTCGGTAGCCTGACGGCGGGTGCCGCCCTGGTGTCCCCCTCGAAGCTCGCGGGCGCCGCCCCCACGCGCGGAAGCGCTCCCGGCGGCAACCCCCGTGTCGTCACACCGGACGGTGCGACGCTCCCGTGGCGGATCGTGGGAGGCGTCAAGGTGGGCCACCTCGTCGCCGAGCCCGTCGACCACGAGTTCGCGCCTGGCCTCACCGCGAAGACCTGGGGCTACAACGGCCGCACGCACGGCCCCACCATCGAGGCGGTGGAGGGGGATCGCGTCCGGATCTACGTGACGAACCGGCTCCCCGAGCCGACCTCCGTACACTGGCACGGGCTCGTCGTCCCGAACGGGATGGACGGCGTCTCGGGCCTCACCCAGCGCGCCATCTCGGTGGGCGAGACGTTCGTCTACGAGATGACGCTCAAGTACCCCGGGACCTACATGTACCACCCGCACCTCGACGAGATGACCCAGATCGCGCTCGGGATGGCCGGCATGCTGATCGTGCACCCGCGGCGCCCCCTCGGGCCACGCGTCGACCACGACTTCGCGCTGCTCACCCACGAGTGGCGGCTCGACGTCGGGGCGTCGCGGCCCGACCCCAACGAGATGAACGACTTCAACCTCCTGACGTTCAACGGCCGCGCGTTCCCCGGCACGTCCCCGCTCGTCGTGGGCCGCGGCGAGCGGGTGCGGATCCGGCTCGGCAACCTCGGGCCGATGGACCATCACCCGATCCACCTGCACGGTCTGTCCTTCCGGGTGACGGCGACCGACGGCGGCGACGTCCCGGAGTCGGCGCAGTACCCGGAGACGACCGTCCTGGTCCCGGTCGGCAGCACGCGGGTGATCGAGCTCGCCCCCGAGGAGTCGGGCGACTGGGCGATGCACTGCCACATGACGCACCATGCGATGACGCAGATGGGTCACGGCGGATCCTGGATCGGCGCCGACACCCGGCGGCTGGACGCGCGGATGAGCGGGCTCGTGCCGGGCTACATGTCGATGGGGACGACCGGGATGGCGTCGATGATGCAAATGGCCGTCCCGGAGAACAGCCTCCCGATGGTGCCGACGCCGGGGCCGTTCGGGTCGATCGACATGGGCGGGATGTTCACGGTCCTGAAGGTGCGCGACGACGTGAGGAACGCCGACCCGGACGGCTGGTACGAGCATCCGAAGGGTACCGTCGCCGGGCCCGCCGACGCCGCGCGGATGGCGGCCGACGGCATCGACGCGGGCGCCCCCACGGCGCTGTAATGGACCAGGACGCTTCCCGTCCGCATCGGTGCGGGCCGAGCCCGCGAAGGAGAGTCAGATGAGCACGACGAACGAAACGAAGCTCCACGTCGACGGGATGACCTGCGGCGCCTGCGTCCGCCACGTGACCAAGGCGCTCCACGCCGTCTCCGGGGTGACGAACGCCGAGGTGAGCCTGGAAGGGCGCTGCGCGGTGGTGCGTCACGACGGCAACGCGACGGTCGAGAGCCTGGTGGCGGCGGTGGCCAAGGCCGGCTACGAGGCCAAGGCCGCCTGAGCTCCGTCCGGACGGCGATTGCCGTGCTCCGGGGGGCGGCGGCCCCCCGGAGCAGCAGAGCTGCGGAGCCCCAGGGTCACAGGATCGACGCCTCCAGGGGGCTTGCCTGACGGGCGCCCCCCGGGCCCCCCCCGACGTCATCCGCGCGGGCCACGTTCGGGGTTCACAGGATGGATTTGAGGAACTCCCTGTTCACCTTGGTGCGCGTGAGCTTGGAGAGCAGGAGCTCCATCGCGTCGACCGGCTTCACCGACGCCAGGGCGCGCCGCAGCTTGTGGATCTTCGGCAGCTCGTCGGCGTCGTAGAGCTTCTCTTCCTTGCGCGTGCCCGATGCCGGGATGTTGATGCACGGGAAGATGCGCCGCTCGAAGAGGCCGCGGTCGAGCACGATCTCGCAGTTCCCCGTCCCCTTGAACTCCTCGAAGATCACGTCGTCCATCCGGCTGCCGGTGTCGACGAGGCACGTCGCGATGATGGTGAGCGAGCCGCCGTCCTCGTGGTTGCGGGCGCCGCCGAAGAAGCGCCGGGGCTTCTCCATCGTGCGGGCGTCGATGCCGCCCGACAGGATCTTGCCGCTCCCCCGCTGCTCGTTGTTGTAGGCGCGGCTCATCCGGGTGATCGAGTCGCAGAAGATGACGACGTCCTTGCCGATCTCGACCAGCCGCTTGGCGCGCTCGAACGTCGCCTCGGAGACGGCGATGTGGTGGGCGGCGCTGAGGTCCGTCGGGGAGGCGATCACCTCGCCGCTGATCGACCGCTGCATGTCGGTGACCTCTTCCGGCCGTTCGTCGACGAGCAGCATGAAGATGACCACGTCCGGGTCGTTCTTCGCGATGGCGTTCGCCATCACCTTGAGGACGGTCGTCTTGCCGGCCTTGGGCGGGGCGACGATCAGGCAACGCTGACCCCGGCCGATCGGGACCACCAGGTCGAGCACGCGACCGGTGACGTCGTCGGGGGAGGTCTCCATCCTCAGGCGGCGGTTCGGGTCGATCGAGACCCCCTTGTGGAACTGGATGTACTTCCCGCGGTACTCCGCCGGCGTCATCCCCTCGATCGAGACGATCTTCTGGACGAGCGGCCCCTTGCCGGGCCGGGCCACGGCCTCACCTTCGATGAGGAGGCCGTCCTCGAGGTCCTCGGCTTCCACCAGGTGCCGGGGAATGAAGGGATCGCCGCGCTCGGGATAGAGCGTGGCAGGGGGCATCAGCACGCAGGAATGGTCGCCGTGGAGCTTGACGACGCCGCTGACGATCGTCCGCGGAACCGGTGAGGGGGCCTCGCGCCGGGGGGCCACCCGGGACCGTGCCGGATCGGCCCCCGGCTCGGATGCCCCGCCCGGAGCCGGAGCGGTCCCCGCCGGAGCGGCCTCACCGCCTTCGGCGCCGGAGGTACGGGCGCGACCACGGCGCCGGCGACGACGGCGGCGGCGGCGGAACGGCTCGGCGTCGCCTCCCTCCGCCCCTGGCTGCCCGTCCTCGGCCCCCGCGGGGCCTTCGTCCCCGTCGAGCCCGTCCAGCTCTTCCTCGTCGGCGCGCGAGAGCCTCACACCGCCGCCCGCATCTCCGGCTCCGCCATCCGGCCCGGGGCCGGATTCCGGCTCCTCGACATCGGTCGGCGACTGGACCTTCGGATCGATCTCGTCCAACGTTCCCTCCGGGCTCGAGTCTCTCGACGTCGGTCGCCCTGTCTCCCTGGAATCGCTCCCCGCCTCTTAGACCGTCTGGTACCTCGGGGAATCACGATCGGGATTCGAGCGCCTCGTCTGGCGACCTGCGGAAGCGTTCGGACCTTCCGCGGGGTTTCCCTGGCTTGGCTTCTCCCTGGCTTCCCGGCCACCTCTCGACGAGCGGAGGCGGGCGGGCACCGGGGGGGCAGCAGACCGGGAGGCGATCGAGCCTGATCTGTCAACCGGTGCCGGCGCCGTCTCGCGCCGGCCGGGCAGCCCCCACCGGGACGGCCACGATGCTAAGCCGAATGGCGCGAGCCCGTCAAATCCTCCCGGAGGACCACCGGCTCGAAGAGACCGGGGACCGTCGCGCGGCAGGACGGGGACGGGCAGCGTCCGCCGGACGCCAGGTGGTTCGCCAGAACCCGGAAGCCGGAGCGCGCGACGACGGTCAGGCCGCAGCCGGGACAGCGGGTCGATTCGTGGTCGCCCACCCGGCCCGGGAGGTTCCCGGCGTACACGAAGCGCAGCCCCTCCTCCCGCCCGATCTCCGCGGCCCGGACGAGCCGACGGACGGGCGTCCCGCCGAGCCCCGTCATCCGGTAGTCGTCGTGGAACGCGGTCACGTGCCAGGGGATGTCGCGGCTGACGCCGGCCAGGAAGCGCGCCGCGTCGCGCAGCTCCTCGTCCGAGTCGTTGAAGCCGGGCACCACCAGCGTCACCACCTCGACCCAGACGCCGCGCGCCACGAGACCCGAGATGGTGTCCAGCACCGGCGCGAGCCGCCCGCCGAGCTGCCGGTACCCCTCTCCGCGCATCCCCTTCAGGTCGACCTTGTACGCGTCGATCCAGGGCCCGACGTAGTCGAGGACCTCGGCCGTGCCGTTCCCGTTCGAGACGTAGCTCGTCATGAGACCGGCGGCCCGCGCCGCGCGGAAGACGGCGACCGCCCACTCCGACGTGATGAGAGGCTCGTTGTAGGTGGAGGTCACCATGGTGGCGCCCGTCGAGAGCGCGAGCCGGACCAGCTCGCCGGGCGAGGTCGCGAGCGGCCGGGCATACGGGTCCGAATCGGCGTCGTGGAGCACCTGGCTGATCTCCCAGTTCTGGCAATAGCCGCATCGGAAGTCGCAGCCGAGCATCCCGAACGACAGGGCTCGCGCCCCCGGGGTGACGTGAAAGAACGGCTTCTTCTCGATCGGGTCGACCTGGGTGGTCGCCACGTATCCGAACGGGACCCGGAGGACCCCTTCGGCCACGAAGCGCACCCGGCAGACCCCCTCGCGCCCCTCGGGAAGGAGGCAGCGATGGCCGCAGGCGACGCAACGGATCTTCCCTTCCTCGAGAACGAGGAGCTCTCCCGGCGCGGTCAGCGGCCGGAGCCGTGCCCGCACATCTGCATCTGCGGCTTCCACGCTCTCGATCATAGGCTCAGGCCCCCTCCGGCCCCCCTCGCACGACTCGTGCATGCGCCTCGCCTAGAATGCGCGCCGTGACACGACTCCGCTCGACCCTCGCCCGCACAGCGACTCTCGCCCTCGCGATCTCGTTCGCCGGTCTCGCCCCCGCCCAGACCCCGACCCCGACCCCGACGCCGACCCCGACGCCGACGCCGATCCCGGTCGTCGTGGACGCCTCGACGACGCTCTACGGCGTCAACAGCGGCGGCCGGTACGACGGCGCCGACCTCGTTCTCGACCCCGACGGGACCCTCTGGTCGTCGTCGGCCCTCGAGAACGTCGTGCTGCGCCTGTCGGCCGACCGCGCCAAGGTGACCCGGTGGACCTTCCCCACCGACAACGGGAACCTCGCCGCCCCGAGCGCCCTCCTGAAGAACCCGGACGGGACGTTCTGGGTCACGGAGCTCGGAGGCTTCAAGGTCTCCCTGTTCGACCCGGCGACCGCCAGCCTGACGGAGTGGCCGGACAACGCACGGCGCGGCTCCTCGTTCGCGCGACGCAGCGACGGCGCCCTCTGGCTCCCCGAGACGAGCGGCGTCCTCGCGAAGTTCGAGCCCGGAACCGGCACGTTCACGTACTACCGGTCGGGCCAGGTCTACTCTCTGTCGTACCCGTACCTCGATCCGGACGGCAGCCTGTGGACCTGCGACTTCATCGTCGGGGCGATCATGCGGTACTCCCCGGACGGCACGACCGCGACCCGCTGGCCCCTGCCGAGCTCGACCGCTTACCCTTCGAAGATCTTCCGGGCGCCGGACGGGTACCTCTGGATGACGCTCTACAACGACGCTCAGCTCGCCCGTTTCGACCCTGCGACCGCCGAGCTGAAGCTCTATGACCTCGACATCCTGACGTTGCCGTACGACCTGAAGAGCTACAAGGACCGGCTCGTCTACTCCGAGCAGCGCAGCGGCAACATGGGCTTCTTCGACCCCCGGGGCGCCATCGCGGCGAGCACCCAGACGCTGACTCCGGCCCAGCTCACGATGACGGTCTCCACGTTCGTCTCGACGCCCCTCCCGCCGGTGGTGCTGGTCGAGAAGACCGAGGACGTGGGGACTCCGACGGCCATTCCGACCACGGGGGCGACGCAGATCGGGTTCACCGACGTGATCGTCGGCGTCGGCTCGGTCTACGCCTTCACGATCGACGCGAGCCGGGGGCGGATCTACTACGGCACGACCTCGAACATCGGGTCCGTCGGGCCGCCGGTCCCGGGCACGCTCGACGTCCTCTTCCCCTCCGCCGCCTCGATCGCGGGCCGGAACGGATCGCGCTGGACGACCCGGCTGGTCTCCTGGAACCGCGGCACGCCCGACGCCGACGGCGCCACCAAGACCCTGACCCCGCTCCTGCGGCTCCAGCCCAGCGACTGGATCACCGGGTTGACGCCCGGCACCACCGTGGCGGTGCCGGCCGGGCAGCTCCTCGCCCAGGCCGATCCGATCGGGAACGAGATGGGAGGACCCGACACGTTCGGCGCGCTGCGGATCGCGACGGGCAGCTCGGACCTCTTCGCCTGGTCCCGCGTGTCGGTGACCCGCGAGGACGGGGGGACGTACGGCTCCGCGCAGAACGGCGTCTCGGCCGATCGGGCGATCGCGGCGGGCCAGAGCGGGTTCCTGTTCACGCCGCCCGCTCTCTCGCAGCGCACCAACGCCGGATTCGTGGTGGTGGAAGACTCCAAGGGTACCGTCTCGCTGGTCGACGCCGACGGAGTGGTCCGGGCCAGCCGCAGCTACGACTGGCCGGCCGGCTACCACACGCAGGGCTCCACCGTGTTCGAGTGGCTCGGCGTCGATCCGCTGCCCTCGGCCCGCGTGGTCTTCAGCCCCGCCACCGGGAAGCTGCTCCCGTTCGGGACCTCGATCGACGGCGTGACCAACGACCCGATCGGCCTCCCCGTCTTCGGGGCGAAGTCCCCGAACACCCTGCAGCTGCTGCTGGGCGCCGCCCGGGCGGCCGGCCCTCTCGGCCCGAGCGCCGTGACCGACCTGCAGCTCTTCAACCCCGGCACCGCAACGGCGAAGGTCGCCCTCGTGCTGCGAGCCGCCGCTCCCGTCGGCTCCACGACACCCCCGTCCCCGGCGCCGACCCAGCGGACCGTGGACGCCCCGGCCGGCAAGGTGACGACCCTCCTCGACGTCATCCGGACGGTGTTCGGGGTCGAGGCGTTCCACGGTGAGATCGACGTCGTCTCCGACCTGCCCGTGGTCGCGTTCGCCCGGGTCACGGCCCGCACCACGAACGACGGCTCCTACGGATTCGGCATCCCGGGCTCGCCCCTTGACGGCACGGTCCCGCCCGGCTCGCGCGGGGTCTTCCTCGCGGTCTCCGACTCGGAGGCCTCCGGCGCGACCAGCCAGCTCGTCTTGACGAACCCGGGCGACGGCACCGCGACCGTGACGCTGAACCTCTTCGGCGCGGATGCCAAGGCCGCGGGCACGCGCGTCGTGACCGTGGGCCCCAAGGAGACCCGCACCCTCGAGGCCGTCTGGTCCGCGATCGCCGGGTCGGGCACCGACCTCGGACGGCTCGACGCCGTCGTGGAGGCGGGGAGCCCCGCCGTCTACATGTCCCTCTTGAGGCAGGATCGCAAGACGGGCGACCTCGATCCGATCGCCCCGTTCGTGATTCCGAAGTAGGGGCCCGTAAACTCCCTCCTCCAAGAGAGAAGGGAGCCGACATGACCGTCAGAACCTGGAAGACCTCGGCCCTGGCGCTCGCCGCCGGGGCTTTCCTTCTTGCCCCCGCCAACGCCGACGACTGGGCCCCCACGGCCGTCGGGAACCGGTTCCTCCAGACCCAGACGCCGCTCGTGAACGACGCGGGGACGTTCGAGGTCGCCGTGACCCATCGGTTCAACCAGTCGATCATCGAGTCGGGCGGAGGGGGGGCGTTCGGGCTCGATTCCGGCTCGTCCACCGGGATCCACTTCGATTACGCGTTTCTCAAACGCCTGTCGGTCCAGATCGGCCGGACGACGACCAACAGCGACTACGAGTTCGCTCTCAAGGGGACGCTCCTGAGGCCGACCGAGTCGCTGCCGATCGCGGTCGGGCTCAGAGCCGGCTTCGACTGGCTGACCGCGTCGTACCTGCCCGAGAAGAAGACCGCCGCGTTCGGCCAGCTGCTCTTCTCGGCCACGCTCGGCGACCGGGTCACCCTCGCGGCCGCGCCCACCTACGTGCAGAAGACGGAGTCGCAGGACGACCGCGTCTTCAACGTCCCCCTGATCCTCCAGATCCGGATCACCAAGTCGATCTCCGCGATCGGCGAGTACGTGCCCGCCAAGAAGGGGATCGTCCCGGACGGCGTCGGCCAGTGGTCGTTCGGGATCGAGAAGGGCGTCTACAACCACAAGTTCGCGCTCCGGATCGGGAACTCGGGCGGCACCCAGGTCGACCAGATCATGGCGGGCGACTGGTTCGGCGGCGTGCGCGAGTCGAACATCCGGATCGGCTTCAACCTGATCCGGCAGTGGGACATCGGCGGGAAGTAGGCCTCCCAACAGCATCGCCCCGAACGAAGACGGCCGCCCCGAGGGGCGGCCGTCGTGCTTTCGAAGACCGGGAAGGTCCGGGGTCAGAAGGAGATGCGCGCTCCGAGCTGGAACTGCCGGGGCGGGCCCACCCGGTTGAAGGCGCCGAAGTTCGCGTTGTAGGAGTACTTCTGCACGCCGTTCACCGTGCCGCCGGAGACGACCCGGTTCAGGTTGCCGCCGGTCACGCCGCGGTTCGAGGTGTTGGTGATGTTGAATCCCTGGCCGTAGAGCGTGATCCCGACAGGTCCGAACGTGAACTCCTTGGAGATCGTCAGGTCGAGCTGCTGGAAGCGCTGCTGGCGTTCGCCGTTCCTTTCCACGTGGTCGGGACCGAGGTCGCAGCGGCCGAGAGCGTCGCAGTTCACCAGGTTGCTGGCGCGGTCGTTGAACACGAGGTCGCCGTTCACGTCGACGAAGTTCGTGGCGGTGTACGGCACACCGCTGCGCCACCGGTAGAGGGGCGAGACTCGGATTCCGAGCGGCACCGTGATGACCCCCGAGACGACGATGTTGTGCCGGACGTCGAAGTCCGAGAACGAGTAGTCGTTATTCGGGTTGAACGAATCCTCGGTGGTGTTGCTCGCGATGGAGACGCTCCGCTCGTTCGACTGGCTGTCCTTCGACTCGGAGAGGGCGTACGAGGCGTTGAACTGGAAGTTGCTGGACCACCTCTTCCGCACGGAGAAGATCAGGCCCTTGTAGGCGCCGTCCGCATCCGACTTGAAGATCTGGATCGCGGCGAAGTTCGCGTTCGGCCGGACCGGGTTGTTGGGGTTCCCGTACCGCGGCCGCCCATCCGCCGTCACCCCGACGACCTGGAGGTTGGCGTCCTGCACGCGCTCCAGGAAGCGGGTCCGGCTGTAGATGGCATCGACTCCGACCGACAGATCCTTCACCACCTCACGTTCGTAGCTGAGCGAGACCCGGGTGGTCTCCGGGTTCTGGAAATTCCGGTCGACGACGAAGATGTTCGGGGCCGGGAACTGGAAGCTCGGGTTGGCGAGGAGGTCGGCTGGCCCCGTCACGAGGCTCGGGTAGGTCGGGCACTTGATGGCGGAGTTGGTGCAGGAGACGTTGTAGTCGAGCACCCGGACGCCGTTGTTGAGGAGCGCGTTCGCGGTGAGGAGCGACGGGGAGACGTTGTAGAAGACGCCGATCCCCGCGCGGACGACGCCCTTGCCGGCGCCATCGGGATCCCAGGCGATCCCGAAGCGGGGAGCCCAGTTGTTCCGGTCCGAGGGGATGCTCTGCACGTCGGGGTACTTCGGGTTGACGTCCTCCGAGTCCGGCTGCTCCTGGTACTCGTAGCGGATCCCGAAGTTGACGGTGAGCCGGCTGCTGGGGCGCCATTCGTCCTGCAGGTAGAACGAGGCGTTTCTCGTGTCGTAGCTGACCTTGCCGTCGTAGCTCGAGAACGCCTGACGGAAATTGGTCGGCTTCAGGGTCACGAAGCTCGAGATCCCGTTGTTGAAGGTGTAGACGCCGTTCTTGTAACGGTAGAACTCGTTGACGTACTCGATCCGGGATACGTCGAACCCGCCCTTGATCGTGGAGTCGCCCAGGTAGTAGGTCGCGTTGTTGATCACCTGGTAGCGTGTCTCGTCGAGGTTGTTGGGCAGGAAGTTGTTCTGCCCGAACCGCCCGAAGCCTCCGATGATCGTCTCGGGAAGGGCCTTCGTGTTCTCGATCCGGGGCCGGTGCTCCTTGGCACCCTGCAGGATCAGCTCGTCGAAGAAGGAAGCGGAAGCCGCCCAGTTGACGTTGCCGACGAGGGAATTGAACGTGTTCCTCTCCAGACCGTTGTTCGAGATGCCGTTGTTCGAGAACTGCCGGCCGTTCGTGAGGTTCTCACCCTTCCCGTTGTTGTAGTTGTCGCGCACCGACACGGTGACCGAGTCGCTCGCGTTCCAGGACAGCTTGACGAAAGGCGAGTAGACGTCGTTGGTCTGGTTCACCTCGCCCCATTCCGCGTCGGGGTTGATCCCGTACTTCGCCAGGGCCGCCAGGTTGGCCGCGGCGCTCGAGCCCGTGAGCGGATCGGTCGCCGTGCCCCGGTTGTCCCAGGCCGCCTGGAATGGGTCGGAGAGCTTCTGGGCGTCGTACCCGCCGAAGAAGAAGAACCGGTCCTTCACGATCGGGCCGCCGAGGAAGCCGCCGTACTGCTTCTGCTCGAATTCGTTGCTCCGGAATCCGGCCGCGTCGGTCTGCTGCAGGGCCTTGGACCGGTAGAAGCCGAAGAGCTCGCCGTGGAAGTCGTTCGTGCCGGACTTGGTGATGGCGTTGATGACGCCGCCGGACGCGTTGCCGTACTGGGCGTTGTACGACGACTGGATGACCTGGAACTCCTTGATCGAGCCCTGCGAGAACGTGAACGGGGGACGGGTTCCGCCGCGCTGCTCGCCGAAGAACGACGAGTTGGAGTCGGCCCCGTCGACGTTGAAGCTGTTGTTGATGCCGCGCTGGCCGCCCAGGTGGACGCGGCCCGTGTCGTCGCTGGTGGCGCCCGGCGTCAGGACCACGAGGTCGGTGAAGTTGCGCGTGGCGAGCGGGAGGTTCTGGATGGCGACGTCGTTCACCGAGGCGGAGACATCGGACTTCGTCGTCTCGACGACCGGCGCCTCGCCGGTGACCGTCACGGTCTCCGCGACGCCCGACAGCTTCAGGGCCAGGTCGACCACGGTGGTGGAGCCGAGGGCCAGAACGAGACCGTCCCGCTTCGCGCTCGAGAAGCCGGAGAGGGCGGCGGTCACGGTGTACTTGCCGGGCGGAAGGAGGGTCAGGAGATAGCGGCCCTGGCCATCCGTGACGGCCAGACGCCGGAAACCCGTCTCCACGTTGAGGCCCTCGACCGAAACGCCGGGCAGCCCGCCGCCCGCGTCGTCCCGAACGGTGCCCTGGATGACCGCCGTCGTGACGTTGGACTGGGCGACCACGGGACCGGCGGCCCCGAGCGCGAGCGCGGCGAGCAACGCCGTCGCGGCCTTGATTCGAACCTCGAACATAGTCTCCTCCAATACCTGGTGGGTTGCCTATTGACCGGAACGGCG
This sequence comes from uncultured Holophagales bacterium, assembly GCA_964384675.1. GTDB lineage: Bacteria > Acidobacteriota > Thermoanaerobaculia > UBA5066 > UBA5066 > CAYLNK01. The sequence continues at coordinate 11,622 of CAYLNK010000007.1, forward strand.
CGTGAAGGCCCCTTCGGCCCACGTGACGTCCGGAGCCACGACCCAGTTGCGATTCACCTTCGGCTCCAGCTTCTTCAGCCGGCGAAGCCGCTCGATCAGGAGCTCCCGGATCTCGTCCGGGAAGACCTTGACGGTCCTCGACTGCTTGAGCGCGCCGTAGCCCCCCGCCCCCTGCGCCCGGTACGCGTTCAGGGCCAGCGTGAAGCGGTCCTGGGGCTGGACCGGGCGCCCCCGGAACGTGAGGTCCTTGATCCGGGAGCCGACCGGCGCGACGGGGTCGATGCGGTACGAGGCCCCTTCGAGGACGTCGTAGCTGTACGGCACCATCCCCTCCTTCGGGCGGAGGACGAAACGGCCCCCCTCGAAGACGGCGCTGCCGTAGAACTCGGCTGCGTGCTCGAGGCTGGCCTTGAGGATCGTCCCGTCCACCTCGACCATGGCCAGCTGGTTCTCATACGGGTAGAGGGCGAAGACGTCGCGCACCGTGACCTTGCCCTTGGGCAGGCCCTCGTACCGGCTGCCCGGGAGGAGCGACGTCATCGAGAGGTCCGCGCCGGTGAGGGCGAGCTGGGTCTCGTTCACGAAATCGAGCAGGGCGCTGTCCTCGAGACGGGCGCGGTCGGCCGGCAGCCCGTCGTCCAGGACCGCCAGCTCCTCGTCCAGGTAGGCGCGGGCGGCCTCGTGGTACGGCGTGGCAATCCGGGCGATCTCCGGGTCCGTCGCGACCGAGACGTCCGACGGCAGCAGGTCGCCGGTCACGGCCACCGGGCGCCAGCGTCCGCCCTTCCTCTCGAGCTCCAGGTCGACGCGGGCCAGGAAGTCGCCCCATCGTCCGGGCTGGATGAGGGGAACGCCGTTCAGCCGCGTCAGCGGGATCTTCCGGTGCGTGTGGCCGGTCAGGAGGAGGTCGATGCCGGGCACCTGCCGCGCCAGCGCCGCGACCCGGTTCTCGTTCTCGGTCCCGTTCGACTCGCCCGTGGCCAGGTCGATCTCGGGCCCGCTGTGGATCAGAACGACGACGAGGTCGCACCGCTCCTTCCCGATCAGCACCGGCACCAGCCGACGCGCGGTGTCGACCGGATCCTCCCAGCGGAGCCCGGGACGGTTGCGCTCCGGCTCCCACCCCGGGATGTTGGGGGTGGTCAGGCCGAGGACGCCGACCCTCACGCCGTCGACGGTCTTCACGATGTACTCCGGAAACGGGGATTTCCCGTCCGCCGCGCTCAGAGTGTTCGCGGAGAGCCAGGGAAAGCCCGATTCCTTCTGGGCCTTGCGGAGGACCTCCAAGCCGAAGTTGAACTCGTGGTTCCCGACCGCCATGGCGTCGTACCCGAGAGCGCTCATCGCGAGGGCCATCGGGTCGGGATCCTGGTTCGGCCGGCGCGCGTGCAGGTACTCGAGCGGCGACCCCTGGATGGTGTCGCCGGCGTCGAGGAGGAGCGCGCCGGGGACCTCCTTGCGGATCGCGCGGATGCGCGAGGCGACCCGGGCGAGTCCGTGCGCCTCCTCCCGGCCGCGCGCGTAATCCCAGGGCATCAGGTTGCCGTGGAGATCCGTCGTCTGGAGAATCGTCACCTTCTTCCGCGCCGGCGCTCCGGAAAGCGATTCGCCGGCGACCAGGAGGGAGAGGAAGACGAGCGTGAGGAGGCACGGGCGGCGAGCCCGGCCCGGATCCAGGGAACCCTTCAAAACGGGCGAAGTCTTACACCGCTCCCGCCCGGAATCAAGGAATGCACCTGCTTCACGCCGGCGCCGCGACCGCGACGTCGCCACCGGCGCCCGTTCGGGTATCCTCGCGCGCCATGCCGCGGAGCCCGAAGGCGCGGCCCGCGCCGCTCGACGCGGTGCTGGAGCGCCTCCATGCCCACTACCCGGAAGCCCGGTGCTCTCTCGAGCACACGAGCCCGCTCCAGCTCCTGGTCGCGACGATCCTCTCCGCGCAGTGCACGGACTCGCGGGTGAACCAGGTGACGCCCGGTCTCTTCCGCCGCTTTCCGGATGCCCGGGCCCTCGCCGACGCGCCGGCGGGGACGCTCGAGGAGGAGATCCGGTCGACCGGGTTCTTCAACGCGAAGGCGCGCTCCATAAGGGCCGCGGCCCGGCGGCTCGTCGACGCGCACGGCGGCGAGGTCCCGCGGTCGATGGAGGCCCTCCACGCCTTGCCAGGCGTGGGCCGGAAGACCGCGAACGTCGTCCTCGGCAATGCCTTCGGCACGCCCGACGGCGTGGTGGTCGACACGCACGTCGGCCGCCTCGCCCGCCGCCTCGGCTGGAGCCGCCAGTCCGACCCCGAGAAGGTCGAGGCCGACCTGAACCGCGCGGTCCCGCGCGAGGAGTGGGTCTACCTGAGCCACTCCCTGATCGAGCACGGCCGTGCCGTGTGCACGGCCCGCAAGCCCGCCTGCGCGCGTTGCCCGTTCGAAGACCTCTGCCCGAAGGCCGGTGTGACGACGGAACCCGCGCCGGACCCGACCACGAACCGGAGGAACCGATGACGATCCCGGGGCTCGGCTCCGTCGAGGTGATCTGCGGCTCGATGTTCTCCGGCAAGTCCGAGGAGCTGATCCGCCGACTGACTCGCGCCAAGATCGCGCGGCGAAGGGTGCAGGTCTTCAAGCCGCGGCTCGACGACCGGTACTCGGAAGTCGAGGTCGTCTCGCACGGCGGTCTCCGGCTGACGGCTCTCGCCGTCGCGACCTCCGCCGAGGTGCTCTCGCTCACCACCGACCGGACCGAGGTCGTGGGCGTGGACGAAGCCCAGTTCTTCGACGCGGGGATCGTCGAGGTCGTGAGCCGCCTGGCGGATCTCGGCAAGCGTGTGGTGGTGGCCGGTCTCGACCAGGACTACCTCGGCCGCCCCTTCGAGCCGATGCCCGCCCTCATGGCGATCGCCGAGGAGGTCACGAAGACCCGTGCGATCTGCGTCCGCTGCGGGGCGCCCGCGTCGCGAACTCAACGGACCGTCGCGTCCGAAGAGCGGGTCGTGGTGGGTGCGGCCGGAATGTACGAGGCCCGGTGCCGCCGCTGCTTCGAGCCGGGCATCGCGCGCCGTCCGATGGAAACCTCCCGTTTCCCGACGACGGGAGCGACCCAAGTCGCTGAGTCCGGACGGCTTGTCGGAATCCCCAGAGGCTCGGTGGAAAAAGTTGTGAATTCCCCTGTGCAGAAGAGCAGCGGACCGCGACTTCACGCCACCTTCACCAGTTTGCACTCGGTTCGGTGCACACGACACAAAGTACTCAAAAGAAACGTCTTACGCGAAACCTGATGTTCCCTTCGCCGGCCCGGCCCGCTGAGGGAGCGGCCCCGGACGAATTACACAGGCGAGATCTCGCTCGGGGAGCGGTTCTGTGCTCTTCCAGGGCAGTCGGGCCCGCTCGGGAAGGGCCCTCCCGGACACCAGTTCCGGTGCATGCCGCACGGTGTGCGGAGCACGTCCTTCGGGGACACGCCGAAGCCGCCTACCAGGCGGTCTCGTGGTGCTCGCCGAAGACCGACCGGAGGGACGACACGATCTCGCCCAGGGTCACGAGGTCCGTCACCGCGTCGATCATCGGGGGAAGGAGGTTCCGCCCGTCGCGCGCCGCGTCGACCAGCGCCGCGCGCCGCCGGACCACCGCCTCGGACGAGCGCCGGGCCCGGAGGGCGCGGAGACGCGCGACCTGCTCCCCCTCGACGGCGGGGTCGATCGTCATCGTCGGGATCGGCGCCTCCTCGGGCACGACCTGCTCGTTGACCCCGATGACGATCTGCCGGCGCTCCTCGATGGCCCGCTGCGCCGCGTAGGCCGCGTCCTGGATCTCGCGCTGGAAGAAGCCGGCCTCGATCGCCGCCAGAGCGCCTCCCATGCCGTCGACCTTCGCGATCAGCTCCTCGGCGCGGGCCACGATCTCGGCGGTCAACGCCTCGATGGCCCATGACCCGCCGAGCGGGTCCGCGACACGGGTCACGCCGGTCTCGTGGGCGATCACCTGCTGGGTGCGCAGCGCCAGGAGGGCCGCCTGCGCCGTCGGCAACGACAGCGCCTCGTCCTTCCCGTTCGTGTGGAGGGACTGCGTTCCGCCGAGCACCGCGGCGAGCGCCTGGAGAGCGACGCGCACGACGTTGACGTCCGGCTGCTGGGCGGTGAGCGTCGAGCCGGCCGTCTGGGCGTGGAAGCGCAGCGCCTGGGCTCGCGGGTCGTCCAGCCCGAAGCGCTCCTTGACGATGCGGGCCCAGAGGGTCCTCGCGGCGCGGAACTTGGCGACCTCCTCCAGGAAGTCGTTGTGGACGTTGAAGAAGAAGCTCAGGCGCGGGGCGATCGAGGCGAGGTCCAGCCCCGCCGCCTTCGCCGCGTCGAGGTAGGCGATGCCGTCGGCCAGCGTGAACGCGACCTCCTGCACGGCCGTCGATCCGGCCTCGCGGATGTGGTACCCGGAGATCGAGATGGTGTTCCACCGCGGCACCTCGGCGGCACAGAAGCCGAAGACGTCGGTGACGAGCCGCAGGGACGGCTTCGGGGGGAAGCAGTACGTCCCCCGGGCCGCGTACTCCTTGAGGATGTCGTTCTGGATCGTACCCGACAGCTTTCCCCAGGGGACGCCTCGGCCCCGGGCGACCGCGAGGAGCAGGGAGAGCAGCACCGAGGCGGTGGCGTTGATCGTCATCGAGATCGACACGGTGTCGAGCGGCAGGCCGTCGAGGAGCACCTCCATGTCCTCGAGCGAGTCGATGGCGACGCCGACCTTGCCGACCTCGCCCCGGGAGAGCGGGTCGTCCGAGTCGTAGCCGATCTGCGTCGGCAGGTCGAAAGCGACCGAGAGCCCGGTCTGTCCCTGCTCCAGCAGGAACCGGTACCGCCGGTTCGACTCGGCGGCGGTCGAGAACCCGGCGTACTGCCTCATCGTCCAGAGCTTGGTGCGGTAGCCGCCGGGCGCGGCCCCGCGCGTGAACGGGAAACGGCCCGGCGTTCCCGGCTCCCAGGAGCCGGGGACGTCGCCGCCTTCGTAGACGGTCCGGATCGGGATGCCGGAGGAAGTGGTCGAGGGGGCGGGGCGGGTGGGATCCTGCGCCATGAGGCGATGCTATCGTTTCGCCGGAAGGTGACCCATGAGGCGAATGCTCTGGTCGGCCGTCGCGCTCGCCATCCTCTCGCTCGCCTCCCCGCCGCTGGCCGGCGGAAGCGACCCGGTCCTCGAGACGATCCTCGAGGTCAAGGGCCACTACCGGTCGAAACGTTTCGACGAAGCCGACGGCGCCCTCCGGCGCCTGAACGAGCTGCTCGCCGCGCCGGAGCGCGCCGGGGTGAGGGAGCGGGCGCTCCCCGTCTACCACTTCTACAGCGCGGCGGTGGCCTGGGAGAAGAAGGAGCAGGATCGGGCCAAGGAGCAGATCCTCCGCTTCTTCAGCTTCTCTCCGGATGCGAACCTCGACCCCGCCGCGTACCCGAAGAGCTTCCAGATCTTCTTCGAGGCGCAGCGAGGCGAGGCGGCCCGGCTCGGCCCAGCCGGACCCGCGGGGCCCCTCCGGATCGAGGGGGGCGTCCTCCCCAGCTACGCGACCACGGACATCGACGCCACGACGATCCCGGTGAGCACGGGAGACCCGGCGTGGGTCGAGTCCCCGGTGCGGTACCTCCTGCTCGAGGCGGAGAAGCGGGAGTGGAGCCGCCTCTCCGACGACGACGCGCGCCGGGACTTCGTGCGCCGGTTCTGGGCCCGCTTCGACCCCGACCCGACGACCCCGGAGAACGAGTTCCAGGTGGAGTTCTACCGGAGGGTCCAGTACGCGGACGCCAACTTCTCGACGGAGCAGACGCGCGGCGCGCTCTCCGATCGCGGGTGGGTCATGCTGGTCCTCGGACCGCCGAGCTACGCGTCGCGCACGCCGCTCCTTCGCTCCCAGGACCTGATGACGTACCTGCGCTCCACGCAGGTGAGCTCCGTCTCCGACGGGAAGGGCGGGCACTCCCTGGTGCGGGTCGAGTCGGACCGGTCGCTCGGATCGGCGGGCGACATCGAGGGAGAAGTCGAGACCTGGTACTTCCGAAGGGACCGAATCCCGAAGGGGATCCCGTTCACCGAGCTCCAGTACCAGTTCCTCAGCCGCGTCGGCTACGGGACGTGCGTCCTCCAGAAGGAGCCCCGGGAGCTGGCGGCGATCCAGAAGGGCGCGAGACTCCTCCGGCGTTGACGCGGCCCCCGGTCCGGCCCGCCGGGCTCACCCGTGCCCGGCTCGTGTCACACTACGGGGCAGTCCGTGCCGAAGACGCTCAGCGGAACCCTCGACACCTTCTCCTTCGCCGACCTCCTGCAGTGGCTGGAGATCAACGGCCTCTCCGGCCGGGTCACCGTCACGCGCGGCGACGTGAAGAGGACAATCGACCTGCGCGGCGGGGCGATCGTCTTCGTCTCGTCCTCGCGCCTCGAGGAGCGCCTCGGCTATTTCCTGGCGTCGCGCGGGATCGTGCCCGAGACGACGGTCTTCGAGCTCCTGGCGGAGAACTTCGTCACGGGCCGGAACCTCACCCGGCTGATCATCGAGCGGAGCCATCTCTCGCGCGAGAAGCTGGCCGAGGCGATCGAGAGCCTCGCGATCAAGATCCTCCTCGACCTCTTCCACTGGGAAGGGGCGAAGTTCGAGTTCGACCCGACGTTCCGCGGCGAGGACCTCCTGCGAATCTCGCTCCGGGGTCAGGTCCTGGCCTTCCACGGCGCCAAGTCCGTGGACGATTCCGTCGCCGGCGGCCGGCCGCGCGAGGGAGACGACGACACCGAGGCTCCCTGGGAAAGGGAGTTCCTGCCGGAGACGCTGGCCGGGACCTTCTGGTCGATCCTGGAGAGCCTGCCGAGCGAAGGGACCGGGCACGAGACGATCCGGGACCTGTTCTACGTCTTCAACCTCTTCGCGAGCGAGCTCCGGAACAGGCTCCGCGCCCCGTTCCGACCGCTCGCCATCTTCGACGACACCGCGGCCATGCTCGGCTCGGTGCTCGAGGAGGGGGGCGATCCCGACCGCCTCCTCCAGATCGTCGCCCTCGATCCGTTCCTCACCGTCGACGTGCTCCATCTCGCCAACGCGCTCAGCGACGACCCGCGCGGGCTCGTCGGCACCGCCCGCGAGGCCGCCGAGCGGATCGGGACCTCGGCCTTCACCCGGTACCTCGAGGTGCTGGCCGCCCCGTCGGCCCCCACGACGTCGGCCGCCGAGCGGCTGGAGCGGGCCGTGCGCCGGGCCGCGGTGTCCACCGCAGTGGCCGCCACGCACATCGCCCGCGTCCGCGGAGAGGACGTCGAGCTCGCCTACACGCTCGGCCTCCTCGAGCCCGTCGGCGGCTACGACCTCCTCAAGCTGTTGATGACGGTCAACTTCCAGCCGGGGCCGTTCCGGGCCGCGGCGCTGCAGCGCTTCCGGGCTCTCTTCGGGCGCCTCCTGGCGCGGAAGTTGAATCTGCCCCGGGCGCTCGAGGACGTGCTCGGCTCCGAAGGCCGGGTCACGTCGGCGAGCCCGGGAGCCGAGCAGCTGGTCTTCCTCGCGAAGCAGCTGGTTCCGGCGGAGCAGATCGGTACCGAATGGACGAGCGAGGATCCGGAGCTCGCGGACCGGTATGCGGACCTGGCCAACGACCCGGAGCTACCCGGACTCGTCGCGCGGGACGCCTCGGCCCTGCACGAGCTGCTCCGGCTCTGATCCGGTACGACTCCGGCAAACGAAGAGAACCTGGAGGACTCGCCATGAGACGACTCTCGACGACCCGTCATCTCGTTCTGGCTTCGACCCTCGCCACGCTCCCCCTCTCCGCCGCCGAGCGCGAGGCGCCTCTCGTCAAGCAGGGGATCAAGTCCGCGGTCCAGGTGACCGCGATGGACCTCGACGTGGTGGCGACCCGGGACGGCCAGGCCGTCCCCGACCTCACGAAGGAGGAGATCACGGTGAAGGTCGACGGGAAGCCGTTTCCCCTCGACTACTTCGCGCGGATCGACGCCGGGACCGTCTTCGGCCCCGACCTCTCGACCGCGTCGCCGGACCTCGTCCTCGAGACGCTGGCCGACGACAAGGGCGACCGGTACCTGTCGCGGCAGTTCCTGGTCTTCTTCGACGACGACCACCTCCTGCCGTTCGAGCGGAGCCGGATCATCGAGAGCCTGCGCGACCTGGTCACCCGGCTCGCGCCGTCCGACCGCGTCTCGCTGCTCGCCTATGGGCGAGGCAAACGGATCCTGGTGCCGTACACCGGCTCGAAGGAGACGCTCCTGGACGGCCTCGCGCGCATCGAGAAGGCCGCGCCGGCGGGAGTCTTCTGGGACACGCAATACCGCCAGGACGTGAGGGACGCCCGGCGGAGCCGCGCGACCACGCGCGACTCCATCATCCGCAACTACGCCCAGCAGACGCTCCAGCGGGAGCGGAGCACGCTGGACGACCTCCGGCGCGCCGTCTCCGCGCTCGCGGCCCGATCGGGGAAGCGGGCCCTCCTCCTGGTCTCGAACGGGCTCGAGCTCCACCCGGGCCAGACGTTCTACCAGGCGCTCGGCCCGGGCTCCGGCCTCGGGCAATACGACTACGACGTGACGCCCGAGTACCGGGCCGTCATCGCCGAGGCGAACCGGGCCGGCGTCACGATCCATGCGATCGACGCCAAGGGGCTCACGGCCGAGGGCGACGCCTCGGAGTCGCAGCCCTCGGCATTCAGCTCCTTCTTCGAGAGCCAGAACCTGCGCGAGGCGCTGCAAGGGCTCGCCCAGGAGACCGGCGGGATCCTCTTCAGCAGCCGCAACGACTTCAAGACCGCCGTCGACCGCGTCTACCGGGAGTCGTCCTCGTACTACTCGGTCGGTGTCACCCTCGCGAACCTCGACCCGAGGAAGAAGGAGCACAAGGTGGAGGTGACGACGTCGCGCCCCGGCGTCACCCTGCGCAACCGCCGCACCTACTCGCCGCTCTCGGCCGACGACGCGGCACGCGACCGGATGGAGATGGCGCTCCTGACGCCGGACGCGCCGGGCGACTTCGCGGCCCGCCTCGAGGTGGGGGCCCCGAAGAAGGGCGGCGGGCTGGGCCGGCGGCTCGTCCCCTTCGCGGTTTCGGTGCCGCTCGCGAGCCTCACCTTCCTGGACGACGCGAACGGCAAGAGCTCCACGGTGGAGGTCTCGATCGCGGCGATCGAGGACACCGGGGCCCGCTCCGGGATCGTCCCCGACCGCAAGACCATCCGGGTGCCGGCGGATGCCGTCGCCCGCATCGCGAGCGAGCCGTTCCGCTACACCGGAGAGATGAAGACCGGCACGGGGAACTTCCGCTTCGTCGCGACGGTGCGCGACGTCGGGAGCGACCGGATCGCGGTCTCCTCGGCTTCGGTGCGGATCGACTGAGGACGGACGCGAAAAGGCGGCGGTCCTCGCGGGCCGCCGCCTCCTCCCTCCGTCAGGGGGCCGGGAGCGTCACTTCTTCTTCGCGGGGGCCGGGGCCGCCGCCTTCGGCGGTCCCACGATCGTGAACGGGATCGTCATCTTCAGGGGCGGCTTCCCGCTGACGACGTCGGTCAGGGCGACGATCAGCTCCCACTCGCCCGGTGCGAAGTAGTCGCTGATCTTCGTCTCGACGATGTTCGAGGCGATGTCGATGACGATCGGTCCGCCCTTCGTGTCGGGCGCCGGCGTCGGATTCTCGGGCGCCACCGGGAGCTCCACCGCCGAGCCGCCCTTGGGCCGGATCTTCAGGGTGCGCTTCATCTGGAACGTCTTCGTCGTCGGGTCGACGCTCGGGTTGTAGACCCGCAGGTAGTACGACAGCCCGTCCGAGCCGTCGATCCTCGAGTCTCCCTTGCCGACGAACTTGCGGACGAAGAAGACGAACGGCTCGTCGGCCTCGGGCTTCCCCTCGAACGGGAAGTCGTTGTACGCGATCAGGACCGGCGAGGCGGCGAACTCGGCCGGGAGCGTCGGGACGCTCGCCGAGCGCTTGCCCGACGCCAGGACCGCGCCGGCGGCGTCGAGGAGCGCCACCGCCAGGTCGTACTCCCCGGCGGGCAGGGTGATCGTCCGGTCCGCGAAGTAGTCGCCCTTGGACTTCTGCAGCTTCGCCGGCTCGTCGCGGCGGGCCGCGTCCTTGCCGTCCTTCCCCTTGACGAGGACCGCGAGACGGACCGCCTCGGGAGCCGGCACCGCCGAGGCCGGAGCGAGGATCTGGACCATCACCTTCGAGTTGTTCTCCCCGTAGGCCAGCGGGATCGCGGAGAGGACGCCGAACGGCTCCTTCGCGAGGACCCCTTCGAGCGTCTCGCGCACGGCCGGCGCGAGGGCCGCGCCCCTCGCCTTCTCGGCGGCCTCATCGGCGGCCGCCTTCTGCTCGGCCTCGACCTGCTCCCGCGTCTTGTAGACCGGCGGCTCCTTCAGCTCGGGATGCGCCAGCGCGATCTCGGCGGCCTTCTTCTCCAGGCGCTTGATCGGACCCATGTCGATCACGTGCTCGGAGTTCATGGTCGTGTCGACCTGGAACTTCGCGTCGAGAGACTGAACGTCGGCCCACTTCGGGAGCTGCGGCTGCTCGTAGAGGAACTGGTACGTGATCGTCATGGCGCCGCCCGTCCCGATGAACGAGCCCTGCTGGGCGGTGGAGCCGGCCTGGACGTCACCGGAGCTCTGGGCCTTCTGGGCCATCGTCTTCGGGGGCCCGACCAGGATGAAGAGCTTGCCCCGTTCGGTCAGCGCGCCGCGCTTCTTCCCGAGGGCGAAGATCTCGTCGGCCTTGGCCACCCGGGCCTCGAAGATCTGCTTGAACTCGTTGCTCGGGTTCTTCAGGTCGGGGTTCCGCTTGGCCCAGAAGAGCGCGATGAACCGGTCGGCGTCCTCGTCGGTCTTCACCGCCTTCCAAGCCTTCTTGTCGTCGTCCGTCGTGAGATAGACGAACTCGGGGCTCTTGTCCCAGTCCTTGTGCTTGACGAGATCGGCACGCCCCGGCAGGGCGAGCGCCGAGATCGAGAGGAGCCCGATTCCACAGGCCCGGGTGAGGTTCATGTCAGCCTCCAGCAGGGAGAAGATGTCGCGCGATCGCGCACAGGGAAGGACTATATCCCAGCCTCCGGCCTCGACCGGTCGATCCAATGATCCGGATTTGCGCACCATCTTCATGGAGAACGGCCATTCCGGAACCCGAGGTCGGGGGCCGCTCCGCCTTCCGTGTCAACGAGTTAGGGCCCCCGCCTGGGGGGGCCCCGTGCGCCTTGCATAGGTGGCATGAGTGGCCACCGACTTGCTAGCTTTCAGGCGGGTCTTTTCGGTTTCCTTTCAATTGCTTTTTGGAGGAAGAAAGATGAAGCAGAAACTCCTAGCCGCCGTAGCGGTCGTGGCCTTGCTCGCCTCGGCGCTGCCGGCCGTCGCTGCGCTCGATGGCAGCCTTGCCGGCTTCGTCAAGGACAAGTCGGGCCAACCCCTCCCCGGGGTTTCGGTGACGCTCACCGGTCCTGCCCTGCAAGGGTCGCGGACCACGGTCACGAAGAACGACGGCTCGTACAACCTGCCGGCTGTCCCGCCGGGCGCCGGGTACAAGATCCTATTCGCGCTGTCCGGGTTCCGGAACGTGGAGTCCAGCGGGCTCTCGGTGCAGGTCTCGAAGGAAACGCAGGCGAACGCCGTCCTCGAGCTCGCGACCGTCAGCACCGAGCTCGTGGTGACCGGCGAGGCCCCCGTCGTCGACACGACTCAGACGAACACGTCCAAGAACTTCTCGTCCGACTACCTGCGCAAGGTGCCGATCGGCGCCGGCGGCCGTTCGTACCAGAACGTTCTGCAGCAGGCTCCGGGCGTGGTCGGCGGCGGCAACCCGAACGTCCTCGGGGGGAACATCCTCGAGAACTCGTTCCTCGTCGACGGTATCAACACGACCGACCCGGTGACCCACACCTTCGCGTTCAACCTCAACTTCGATGCCATCCAGGAGATCAACCTCCAGACGTCCGGGTTCACCGCCGAGTACGGCCGCGCCACCGGCGGCATCGTGAACGTGGTCACGAAGTCCGGCGGCAACGACTTCAGCGGCTCGGCCGACGTCCGCTACTCGACGAACAAGTTCTCCCAGAAGGGGGACTTCTTCGATCCCGATCAGGCGGAGTCCCGGAACTCGCCATGGGGCTTCACGCTCGGCGGACCGATCCTGAAAGACCGGATCTGGTTCTTCGGCAACCTCCAGCGTCCCGACAACTTCGTGACGCCCTTCACCACAAACGCCACGGTCCTCGCGCAGAATCCGTCCTCCGTTCCCCGCTCCTTCAAAGGCTGGAACAGCGGTCTGAAGCTCTCCCTGACCGCCACCGAACGGCTGAACGGCTTCCTGAACGTGACCGACGCCCTCGCGACCGTCGGCGGCTCGCAGAACTCCACCCTCTACCGCCCGGAGGCGAACTCCACGCAGCGGCAGCGGTCGCGGATCTACAACGCGAAGTTCAACGGCATCTTCTCGGCGAGCTGGCTCGGTGAACTCCAGATCGGACGCTCCGAGTCGCTGATCGAGACGGGCCCGACGCTGAGCGCCCTCGAGACGTCACAATGGATCAACATCGGAGGCGGCAACGTCCGCTACGACGCCTACAGCAACTACCAGAAGAGTAACCGGAACCGGAACCTGATCGGCCTGAACTCCACGTACTACCTCTCGGGCGTCGTCGGGAACCACGCGATCAAGGCCGGATTCGACGCCGACAAGACCGAATTCCCCTCGATCAACTTCACGACCGGCACGCCGAGCGACCCGACTTTCTGCCCGGCAGGCCTCGTCTGCGGCGCGACGTTCCAGTTCCGGAACTTCGACGCCGCAGGCAACCGCGTCCCGACGCAGCAGACCGTAACGGAGCGCACCGGGCTGATCGACCGCTCCGGCCGTTCCTACGCGGCTTACCTGCAGGACCAGTGGAGCCCCATCCCCCAGCTGACCCTCAACCTCGGGCTTCGCTGGGACCGGAACGAGTACATCAACAACATCGGCAAGAACGTCATCAATTTCGACAAGCTGCAGCCGCGCCTGTCCGCCGCCTACGACATCCTGGGTGACGGCAAGAACGTGGTCCGCGCGAACTACGGCACGTTCTACGTCGACGCCGCGCTGACCCTGGCCCGGCTCTTCGACACGGACGTCGCCTCCGCGATCAGCCGCATCTACACCTGGAACGCCACGACCCAGAAGTGGGTCTTCTCGCGCCAGACGGGCGGCGTCCTTTCCTCCGAGGCACTCGTCGACGGTCCCCTGAAGTCGACATACGACGAGCAGCTCAACATCGCCTTCGAGCGCCAGCTGTTCCGCGGCGCCTCGGCGTCGGTGACCTACATCTACAAGAAGACCAAGGACATCTACGAGGACACCTGCATCGACCAGGTGAACTGCCCGGACTTCTGGCTCTCGAACCAGCCCGGTCGGGATCTCGGGATCACCGACGCCCTCACCAAGGACTACTACGGGTACCAGGCCTCGTTCTCCTACAACTTCGGCCGTGGCGTGGTGAACGCCAGCTACACCTACTCGAAGAGCCGGGGCTCCATCGACTCGTCGGGCGGCCAGTACGCCGGCGGTGACTTCGACTACTACCCGTACAACTTCCAGAACCGGTACGGGTTCCTCGGCGACGACGCGCGCCACCGGGTCAAGATCTTCGGGTCGTACCGCATCCCGGTGATCGAGACCGACCTCGGCGTCAACTACTCCTACCGCAGCGGCCTGCCGTACGACCAGACCCAGACCGACCCCCAGGGTTTCGGGACGGTCTTCGTGGAGCCGCGCGGCTCGCGGCGGACTCCGAACCTCCACGTCTTCGACCTCTCGCTCGAGAAGAAGATCGCACTGCCGTTCAAGAACCTCTCGGTCTCGGTCATCGGGACGGTCCTGAACGTCCTCGACACCGAGCAGGCGACGACGTTCTTCAGCAGCCTCGACTCTCCGGCGACGAACAACACGCCGTCGGCCTACCAGCGCCCCCGCAACTACGAGCTGGGCTTCCGCATCGATTTCTAGAGACCGTACCGGCCGACGGCCGACCAGGGCGGGGGGCACGGGCTCCCCGCCCTCTCTCTTTTTCACCGTCCCGGACGCGGAGGCCCGCCGCGCGGCAGGCGGATCGTGAAGGTGGAGCCCCGCCCGGGGGCGCTCTCCACGGTCACGTCGCCCCCGAGGAGCCGCCCGAAGCGCCGGCTGATCGCCAGGCCCAGCCCTGTTCCGCCGTAGCGGCGCGACGTCCCCGAATCGCCCTGCTCGAACGCCTCGAAGATCCGGGACGTCTGCTCCGGAGTCATCCCGATCCCGCTGTCCGACACGTGGATCAGCACGTCCCGGCCGTCGGGCGCGCCGTCCACCCGGACGACGCCGAGGTCCGTGAACTTCCCGGCGTTCGAGAGGAGGTTCAGCAGGATCTGGCGCAGCTTGACGCGATCGGTCAGGACGGTGCCGAGGGGCGACAGGTCCTCCACCTCGAGCCGGTTCCCCCGCTTCTCCACGAGGGGTGAGACCGTGCGGGCGACGTCGGTGACCAGCTCGTGGAGCCGCACCGGCTCGAGGTTCACCTCCATCCGCCCGGCCTCCACCTTCGACAGGTCGAGGACGCCGTTGATCAGCTCCAGGAGGTGCTGGCCCGAGCTCCGGATCTTCTCGAGGTCCCTCGTCTCCGTCTCCGCGTTGCCACGGAGCGCCGCCTCCTCCTCGAGCAGCTCCGCGTAACCGATGATCGCGTTCAGCGGTGTGCGCAGCTCGTGGCTCATGTTCGCGAGGAAGAGGCTCTTGGCCCGGCTCGCCTCCTCCGCCGCGGCCCGGGCCTGACCGGCCCGCTCCGTCTCGAGCTCGAGGGCCGCGGTCCGCTCGCGCACCTCCCCCTCCAGGCTCCGGCTCCGCGCCAGCTGCGCCTCCTCCTTCTCCCGCTTCAGGAGGTTGATCCGGTCGGCCAGGCCGAACGCGAGGAGGACGCACTCCAGCGCCGACCCGATCTGGACCCCGTACCGCGTGAAGAAGTTGACGGGGAGGACGTGGAAGAACGCCAGGATGTACGCCACGTTGCAGACGATCAGCGTCGACCAGGCGAGGAGGAAGTAGCGCGCCGGGGGATAGCCGCGCCGCCACACCAGGAACGCGATCGGCACGAGCGAGACGGAGGAGAGAAGGCCGAGCACCGCGAGGGAGTTCTGCGCGAACGTCCAGAAGCCGAGGAGACCGGAGGCCGCGCTGCCGGCCGTGGCGACCATCACGACCCGGAGGTAGACGTCGACGCTCGGCGCGACCCGGCGCGTGTCGAGGAAGCTCCGCGTGAAGGCCATGCCGAACGTGACCGCGAGGACGATCAGGTAGAAGCTGCTCGTCCGCTCCCACGACGGCGCGTGAGGCCACAGGTACTCGAACGCGTGCCCGGCCCGGCCGATCCAGACCAGGGCGAACGTCGTGACGTAGAGGGCGTACCAGAGGTAGCTCCGGTCCCGGACCCCCGCGTAGAGGAAGAGGTTGTAGAGCAGCATCGCGCTCATCAGGCCGGCATAGACGCCCTGGGCGTACTGGGTCTGACGCTCGGAGCGAGCGAAGCCCGCCGCCGTCTCGAGCGCCGGCGCGAGGACCTCGGGCGCTCCGTAGCCCGTCATCCGGCTCGAGTAGCGAAGGAGGACCGTCGTCTCCCGGCCCGGCGCGAGGGGGAGCGGCAGGAGGGGCTCGGTCGAGACCACCGGCCGCCGGGCGACGGACGTCCGGGCCCCGGTCCGAATCACCCGGGTGCCGTCGGCGGCGGGCACGAAGAGCTCGACCTGGTCCCAGCCCCGGCCCGGCCGGATGAGCCAGCCGCCGTCCGGAACCGTGTCGGCCACGACCCTCAGACGGACCCAGTAGACCCCGCACGACGGGTCGGGGACGTGGCGCGGCGGGAGCGGGACCAGCTCGTCCGGCCGCGCGACGACCTCGTCGTAGACGAGGCCACCGCCGGCGTCGGGCCGGAACGCGAGCCCGGCGGGTATCGGAGAGACGGGATCGGTGGCGGGATCGAGCCGCAGGAGGGACGCCGCCTCGCCGGCCACGGCCGGTCCCTGGATCGCGAGGAGGGCCACGACCCAGGTGAAGGCGGCGAGCCGTCGGCGCATCCGGCACGATTGTAGAAGGCGGCTAGTGGCGTGTTAGCGAGGAAGGCGAAGTGGAGGCGACGGCGATCGGCGCCGAGAGCCAGGCGCGCAGACCGAGGGCTGAAGTGGGCTCTTCGCCGAGCGTCTGCGCAACGCCGCTATCGGCGTCGAGGGCCGAGCAGGCGCTTCGGATTCTTCGCTGACACGCCACTAGGAGCCCGTCCGGGTAATGGGAAGGGTCGCGCGCCAAGGTGCTTGCGGGCGAGATCCAGGCGCGGGGCCCGAGCTGCCAGCTGCCAGCAGAAGCAACGGACAACAGGCAGCAGCTCCTGGGAGAAATCGTCGCGACGCCTTGAATCTCGGCCCGTGGCGTTCGCAACGCGTCCCTTCCGCTTACCCGGACGGGCTCCTAGACTCCCCGGCGGAGGGTCCGCATGCCTCGACCGCGCCCGGTCGTCCTGATCGTCCTCGACGGATTCGGAAAGGCGCCCGACTCGCCGTGGAATGCGGTCTCCCGCGCGCACACCCCGACCCTCGACGCGCTCTACGCGCGAGGGCCGTGGACGATGGTGGAGACGTCGGGCGAGCGGGTCGGCCTCCCGGCGGGCCAGATGGGGAACTCCGAGGTCGGGCACACGATCCTGGGCGCGGGCCGCGTCGTCTATCAGGACATCGTCCGGATCTCGAAGTCGATCCGGGACGGCGACTTCTTCACGAACCCGGCGCTCCTCGCCGCCTGCGCCCCGGCCTCCGGCACCCTCCACCTGTTCGGCCTCCTCTCCCACGGCGGCGTCCATTCGCTCCAGGCGCACCTCGACGCGCTCCTCGATCTGGCGGCGCGCCGCGGCGTCCCCCGCGTCTTCGTACACGCCTTTCTCGACGGGCGCGACACGCCGCCCACCTCCGGATCGGGGAACGTGCGCGAGCTCCTGGAGACCTTGCGGACGTACCCCCACGCGCGGCTCGCCTCGATCGTCGGGCGCTACTACGCGATGGACCGCGACAAGCGGTGGGACCGTGTCGAGAAGGCGTACCGGCTCCTGACCGAGGGTGAATCCGCCGCGACCGTGGACGACGCCGGCGCCGCCGGGGCGGTCGAGAACGCGTACGGCCGCGGCGTCACCGACGAGTTCATGGAGCCGATCTCGGTCCGCGACGCGGCCGCCGGCGCCGCGCGGACGGTCGGGGACGGCGACGCCGTCGTCTTCTTCAACTTCCGCGCGGACCGCACCCGGGAGCTGACGCGGGCGTTCTTCGAGGAGCCCTTCCCGGGCTTCCAGCGCCGGGTGCGTCCGCGGGTCGCCTTCACGACGATGACCGAGTACCAGGCGGACTTCCCGCTTCCCGTCGCGTTCCCTCCCCAGTCCCTCGTCAACTCGCTGCCCCAGGTGCTGGCGGCGCGGGGACTCACGAACCTGAGGATCGCCGAGACCGAGAAGTACGCGCACGTGACGTTCTTCTTCAACGGCGGCGAGGAGACCGTCTACCCGGGCGAGGAGCGGATCCTGGTGCCGTCGCCCAAGGTCGCGACGTACGACCTGGCTCCGGAGATGTCGGCGCCGGAGGTGACCGATCGGCTGGTGGAGGCGATCGGGTCGGGACGCTTCGACTTCATCCTCGCCAACTTCGCCAACTGCGACATGGTGGGTCACACGGGCATCTTCGACGCGGCCCGGCGCGCGGTGGAGACGGTCGACGTCTGCCTCGGGCGGGTCACGGCCGCGATACGAGACCGCGGCGGCGCGCTCGTCATCACGGCGGACCACGGGAACGCCGAGAAGATGTGGGACGAGGAGCGAAACGAGCCGTTCACCGCCCACACCGTCGGGCCCGTCCCGCTGATCCTCGACGCCAGCTTCGCGCCCGGGGCCGACGCCGAGTCGCTCGCGGACGGAGGCTCCCTGGAGGACGTCGCGCCGACGCTCCTCGGCCTGATGGGGATCGAGCTTCCCGCCGAGATGACCGGCCGGGACCTGCGGCGCGGCATCGGGCGGACGCCGGGGGTCCGCGCCTCGGCCGCCACGGCCGGCTGACGGCTCCGGGGGCGGCCTACTTTTCCGCGTCGACGTCGATGCCGTGACCGCGCACCAGCTCCACGAGCTGCTCGCGGATCGGGTCCCTCAGGCGCCGGATGTCGTCGATGTTGATCAGCTCCTCGAACACGTCCATCCCCGAGATCTCGGTGCTCTCGATCAGGACGTCGTCGGGCGGGCGGCTCGTCGTGATGGAGGACGAGATGTAGGTGAACGGCAGGTTTCCGAACTCCGGCAGCGTCGCCCAGGTGATGGGGAAATGGAGCGCGCCGAGGATGTCGGTCACTCCGGTCTGCTTCGTCGTCATCGTCTGCATGACGAGGCAGTGGATGATGAACTCGTGGACCTTCTCGAAGAGCGGGCTCCGGTCGGAGAGGAGCTCCTTCAGCCGGGCCGGAGCGTAGCCGGAGTAGCAGAGCACCCACTTCATCGGCGACGTGATCTGGATGGTCTTGGTCTCGCCCTTCTCGGTCCGGGCGACGTACGCGTACTCCATCGGGATCATCTCCAGGCCGGACGACAGGATCTCGAGGGGGGAGCCGAGCTCCTTGGCCAGGTGGAACGGCTTGGCCCGGACCACCGACTCGTAGAGGGCCTGGAGGTCCTTGAACGACTTGTCCGCCCCCCGGACCACCTCCTTCGCGCCGCCCTGGATGTACTCACCGAGGACCATCCTCGGACGGAGCAGGGGTGAGAGGGTCGCGAGATAGCCCCGGAGCTGCCCCCGGATGTGCTCGCTGATCGTCCGCGTGACCTTCCGATAGAGGAGAAGCCTCTTCGGGTTCGACAGGTCGTCCATCATGATGCGACGCTCCTTCGGGGAGACGACCCAGGATACCAGCGGCCCGCCGCCAGCGTCCACGCGGCCGGGGATCGTTCTGATACCCTTCCCGAATCCTCCAGAACGGTCAAGGAGACGCGATGGCCAGCGCCAAGGAACTACTAGACGCGGCGAAGCTGAAAGAGGCGATCGACGCCGTGACCCAGGAGGTCAAGGCGAACCCCGCCGACACCCGGCTCCGCACCTCCCTCTTCGAGCTCCTCTGCTTCGCCGGGGAGTGGGACAGGGCCGAGAAGCAGGTGGACGTGATCGGCTCGCAGAACGCCACCGCCGCGATGGGGGTCCTCGTGTTCCGGCAGAACATCAAGGCCGAGCGCGAGCGCGAGCGGCTCTTTGCCGAGGGCGTCCCGCCGAGCTACCTCAAGGAGCCGCCGGAGTACGTGGACCGCCACGTCGCCGCGATCGACCTGCTCAAGATCGGGAAGACCGCAGACGCCCGCACCCTGCTGGACACCGCCGAAGAGGACCGCCCCGCCATCTCGGGCACGGTCGACGGCACGCCGTTCGAGGACATCCGGGACTTCAACGACCTCATCGGGCCGGTCCTCGAGCTGATCGTCAAGGACAAGTACACCTGGGTGCCGTTCGAGCAGATCAAGAGCATCGAAATCTCCGAGCCGAAGACGCTGCGGGACCTCCTCTGGGCTCCGGCCCGCATCCTGGCGATCGACGGAACCGTCGGGGAGATCTTCATCCCCACGCTGTACGCGGGCTCGGCCGGCCACGAGAACGACCTCGTGAGGCTCGGGCGGATGACCGACTGGAAGGACCTGGGCGAGGGCGTCTACCGCGGCTTCGGGCTCCGCACGCTCCTGATCGACGGGGAGGAGAAGGGGATCCTCGAGATCCGCTCGATCCAGCTCGACGTCAAGCCGCTCGAGGAGCCGCCAGCCGCCCCGGGCGACGACGACGAGCCCGAGGGCGAGCCCGGGGAGCCCACCGCCGGCTGAAAAAGGAAAGGGGGGCTCTCGCCCCCCTTTCTCCGGTCCGGCGGTTGCCCGCTGGTCAGACCTTCTGCATCTTCTTGAGGTCGTACCCGGCCTTGATCGCGCCCTGGAGCGCGCCCTTGGCGTCCTGCTCCTTGTACTCGATCTCCACCTTGGCGAAGTTCAGGGAGATCTGGTCCACCGGGATCGGGTCGTCGCCGCCCGAGCCGCCCGTCTGGTAGGACGAGACCAGGAGGTCGCTGAACGTCACCTTCAGGTAGTCGCCCTGCTCCTTGTTGTCACCGGCCTTGCGCGCGCACAGGATCGCCTTCCCGATGTGCTCGCCGGTGGCGCAGGCCTGCATCAGCTTCGGGCTGGCCTTGCACATCCGCATCGTGAAGTGGAAGTCCTGCATCGCGACCTTGCCCGCGCCGCCGCCGCCGCCGACGGCGAACGTGCCGCTCTGGCTGGCGCCCCAGGACCAGGAGAGCATCTCGATCTCGTCCTGATGCTTGGCGTCCTTGCTCTCACCCTTGATGTCGGTTCCCTCGAACTTGAGGAAGTAGTCGGAGATTCCCTGCGGTCGTGAGGCCATGTCGTGCTCCTTTCGTCGTTGCGACGGTCGAGAATGTAGGAAGCGGATCGATCTGTTTCAAGCGGGGTAGCCGATTATCGGTGAGGGGCGTCACCCGGGTCTCCAGAACGCGGCGGGCGTGTGAGATGTCGTACACGGAACCGCGTCTCATCCCGCCGGCAGCAGGCTCAGGAGCGGCGCGGCCCAGCCGGCGGGCACCGTCCGCTCCGTCGCGGGATCCGGGTCGTCGGTCGAGGGGCCCGGGCCCGACGCCGTCGGGATCTCCTCCTCCGGAACCAGTCGGGTGGCGCCCGTCGAGACGGGTGGCGGTGCGGCAGGCGCGAGCTCTTCGACGAAGTCGTAGTCGGACCGCTCGGGATGGAGCAGCAGGATGTCGTCCGGGCGCACGTCCCGGAAGAACAGGACGGCCCGCGCGAACGGGCCCGCCCGCTGCGAGAGGAGCCCGCTGACGCCCTCTCCCCCACGCCCGTTCCCGCGGAGCCAGAGGAGCCAGAACTGGAGCTGCAGTCCTGCTGTCAGGCGCTCCCCGAGCGGGATGCGGACCGCCGCCGCCCCCCCGTTCCCGGCGTGATCGGCGAGCCCGCGCAGCAGAGGCGGCCAGCGCCCCGGAGCCTCCTCCTCGCCGAAGAGGGAGTTGGCAAAGGTCGACACCGGCGTCCGCTCCAGGGCCACCCTCAGGCCGGCCTCGACCTCCTTCGGGGACTTGACGACGAGGTCCAGCTTGATCCCGCGGTACGCCTGATAGAAGGACGAGAGCGACATCCCGTTCTGGACGCGCTTCCGGATCTCCAGGGCCTTCTGCTCGAACTGGGAGAGGTAGTCCGCCGCGGAAAGCGGGTCGACGGACCGGCCGGGCGGCAGGATGCTGAAGAGGGTGAACGGGAAGCGGCGGAGCCCCCCCTCGTCCTCGCTTCCCCAGACCGCCCCGGCGGCGAACCGCTTGCTCTCGGGCAGGTGGAGCAGGAACGTGTGGAGGGGGATGTCCGCCCCCTTGTACTCCTCCCTCACCGACCAACGGTGGCTGAAGCCGTTCGACAGCCAGTCGCGCAGCTCCTTGGACGGGTCGTCGGTGAGACCGCAGGAGATGAAGTCCTTGTAGATCGGCAGCTTCCCGAAGAGGTGGAGCGGGAGCGACTCCACCCTCGGCCCGCCTCCGAAGAAGCGGGAGAAGAGGTTGCCGGACTTCGTCAGCTCGGTCATCGGTCAGTTCGGAAGGATGGGCGGCATCGGTTCGTCGAAGAGGAGCTGGTAGACACCTTCCAGCGGCTCGTTGGGACGCTCGGCGTCCGGGGTCACGACCCGGATGCGCCACTCGCGCGGGCTCGTGGAGGCGTCCCTCTCGTCGCTCGCGAGCCTCACGTAGTAGAAGAAGCGGAGCGGGCCTCCGAGGATCTCGAGGGTCCCGGTCCAGCCGGCCTTGTCCTCGTTGCGGCCGCTGATGGCCAGCGACGCATCGGACGGCGCCATCCGCCAGAGGAACGGCTGCGGCTGGGCGCCGGACTTGCGGTCGGTCGACGGGCGCAGGCGCGTGCGCGTGTCGAAGAGCGACACCGCTCCGACCCGCTCGCCGACGAACTTGCGGCCAGGGGCGGGCGGGAAGTCGAGCACGGTGACGTCGATCTTGTGCTCGCGGAAGCCTCCGGCGGAGCGGCCACCGCCCCCGAGGGCGTTCCCGGTGGTGCCGCCGATCCCGAACAGGAACCGCTCCCAGCCGCGGGCCACCGCGATGACCGGACGCCGCGGCAGGCCGACGAAGTCGAACTCCGGCTCCTGGTTCTGGAGGATCGGGTCGAGGGCGTACTGGTCCGCGAGGCTGCCGACGATGGGGAAGGCGTCGCTGATGGAGGCCTGGCTGAGCGTGTCGAGGGTGATCTGCCGGGCCACGCCGCCGCTGACGACGCGCCCGGGCTTGAACAGCTCGCCGTTGTAGAAGGAGATCCGCTGCTGGCGCAGCTGCGCCTCGGAGACGAAGGGGAACTGGTTCGTGCAGCAGCTCTGGAGCTTGGCCCAGACGGGCTCCTCCGACTGGGCGTACTGCGGCCGGATCGAGTCGCGCACCAGGTGGGCGCCGATCCCCTCGGCCTCCACCAGCGCGCGGCCGTGGGTGGGATTGTTCTTCACCCGGAGGTTGCGCGAGAAGGAGTGGTACCCCTTCAGCGACGGCGGCTCGATGGCGGTGGCCAGGGTCTTCCACGCCTTGAGCGGCTCCTGGTCGACGCCGGTGACCGTGGAGCGGAAGACGTCGAGCGCCTGCATCAGCTCCGGCTCGATCTCCTTCTTGCCGCCGCCGGGCTGGGGCTGCTTGCGAGGCAGGACCTTCTGCTTGTAGTAGTCGTACGCCTGCCGGAGCGCGGTATTCGCGCTCGCGAACTGGGCGAAGTCCGCCTCGGTCAGCTCGCCCGAACGCTCGGCCGGCGCCGCGGCCTCGCCTCCGCCCGCCGACGGGTTCCACTTCGCCACGATCTGCTGGTATTCCCGCCACGTCCTGGCGAGCTGCATCGCGCGGAGGGGAACGTAGAAGCCGCCGCCGCCGCTGGGCCGGTATCCCGTCCCCATGGTGTCGATGTACCGCTTGAGGTAGTCGACCTCGGTGTTGGAGAGCGAGCCGCGCATCGAGGCCACGTCGGGACGTCCGCCCGCGATGCGGGCCTGCTCGGTCTGCACCACGAAGCCGCTGGCGCTGGGGATCATGACCCGCACGACCGCCGGGTCGAGGCAGCCGCCGCACGACGGGCCGATCGCCTTCTCGAAGAACTCCTTGGCCGGCGGGAAGATCCGGTAGACGTAGGCGACCTCGGAGACCAGGTTCACGAAGTTGCGCGCCTGCGGCCAGTTGAAGCCGGGGGCCAGACCCCCGATGTCGAGCTTCCCGATGTCCGGGCCGAGCGCCGCGATCCGGAGCCCGTCCTGCTGCTGGCGCCATTTGTCGAGCGTGGCGGTCCGCTCCGGAACGCTCGAGAGGCCCGAGGCCTGCTGGACGAGGTTCTTCCGGTCGGGCGAGGCCTCGAAGGCCACGAGGTCGCCGTAGCCCGTGACGTCGACGACCACCTTCCTGACCGACAGGGCGTTCGCCGTCCACTTCATCCGGGCCGGCTGCGCGTCGGCCTCGACGAGATAGACGTAGCTGTTTCGCTGCGACTCCAGGTTCTTGGCACCCACCGAGAGGTCCCCGATGATCTTCGCCCGCTGGCCCTCGTTGACGAGACCGGGCGCCACCGACGTGTACTTGATCAGCGCGTCGTAGTCGGTGTTGAAGTTCTTCCGCCAGTCCTCGAACCAGGCGCCCGGGAATCCCGTGGCGCCGGGCCGGGCGGTGGCGAGGTGGGCGTCGACGAGCTTGCCGATCGCCTCGAGCTCCGATCCGGCCGTTGCCGAGCGGGCCAGGAGAGTCTGCGAGACGGGGTCGTCGGTGCCGATCGTCCCCTGGTACGCCGCGACGTACTTCTGGAGGAGGTCGTACAGCTTGTAGTCCCACTTGGCGAGGTTGGCGATGGTCCAGAACTCCTCGAACTTCTTGACCGGCTTGTCGAGGGAGGGGACCTTCGTGCTGACCGTCTCGGGGGGCGGCGCGATTCCTTGCGCCTTGTCCGGGAGCACCGCCTGGAGGAGGACCTCGGGCGTCTGATCGGAGAGCTGCATCCGTTCGGTCCAGCCGTCGATCTCCTCGGACCGCGTCGTCGCCTTCACCCCCTTGGTGTTCTGGAGAAACGCGATGACGGGCTTGAGCTGGAGCTCCTTCGTCTTGACCAGGATCTCGGCCGCGTCCTGGGGCGGGTTCTTCCAGGCGAACCAGCGCATGTGGTTCTCGACGTGGACGAAGAACGTGCGGTAGTCGTACGGGCCGCTCCAGTCGAGAACGCCGCTGCGCGCCTCGGTCTCGTTCATCAGGGGGATGGCGACGTACTCGAGGTACAGCTTCTGCTGGAAGAGGGCCAGGTACTGGTTGATCTCGTTCGACTTCGTTCCCTTCAGGAAGAGGGCGAAGATGAACGGGTGCTTGCGTAGCTCGGCCCGGTCGTCGTTCAGCTTCTTGGACAGCTCGTACGCCTTGGCCACCGTGCACGGCCCCTTGTCGACGCATTCCTGAGCCTGCGTCACGTGGAGCCGGACCGGGTTGACGATCCGCTTCAGCCCGATCCAGGCCGGGATCATGCAGCCGACGACGAGGAGGACGATGGCCGCCGCCACGATGCGTATGGCCCAGGTGACCTTCTTCTCGCGCTCCCGCGCCGCCGCCGTCCGGACGATCAGGCCCTGCTCGGGAAAGACCTTCTTGTCGTAGAAGTCGCGGATGAAGAACGCCCGCGACTTCTTGAAGATCGACTCGAGATCCTCGACGACGCCGCCGCCCTTCGCATCGGCCGTGCCGCTCCCGAGGAGCTCACGCATCGCCTTGGCGATCGGGCGCCCCTGCTGGACGCCGCTCGAGACGTAGTAGCCCCGGAACAGGAACGGCTCGTCGTACCGGTTGGCGACGAAGATCGCGTCGAGGTACCGCTTGAGCGGGTCCTTCAGGGCGCGCAGCTCCTCCGGGAAGATGAAGAGGCGGTCGACGGTGACGACGTTCTCCTCGGTGGAGGAGAAGCGGAGCCGCATCTTGTGGGCGCGCGTCGCGATGTCCTCGAACGACGCGTCGAACTGGGCCGGGTCGTACCCCTTCTCGGTGCCGACCGGGTTCGACCAGCCGAAGAGCTGCTTCTGGTCGACCGGGTCGAGCTTGGAGAAGAACTCCGAGAACCCGAGGATCCGGTCGGCCTTGGTCACCATGATGAAGATCGGGAAGCGGATCTCCAGCACCCGCTGGAGGTTCATCAGCTTGGCCCTGATGTTCTGGGCCTTCTTCTCCATCTCCTCGGGCTTGTCCTCGAGGAGCGACGTGCACGGGACGACGATGATGACGCCGTTGATGGGGCAGAACTTCCGGTGGCGCTTCAGGAGCTTCAGGAAGGTCGACCACTCGGCCGAGTCCGGGGCGTTCTCCTCCTGGAACGTGAAGCGCCCCGCGGTGTCGAGGATCACGGCCTCGTTGGCGAACCACCAGTCGCAGCTCCGCGTGCCGCCCGTGCCGGAGAGCCCCTCGCCGCCGACCGGGAACTCCAGGCCGGAGTTCTTCAGGGTCGTCGACTTGCCCGACTGCGGCTCGCCGATCAGCATGTACCAGGGGAGCGAGTAGAGCGAGAGGCCCGTGCCCTGGAGCTGCTTGACCGCGTCGTCCCACTTGCCGGACAGCTCCTTGACGGCCTCCCGGACCTCCTGCTTGGAGGCCCCGGCGCCGCGCTCCCCTTCCTTCCGGATCTCGCCGGCGAGGGCGTCCCCCTGCTTCTTGTCCCGCCGGTTCATGGCGAGGTCGAAGAGGGAGGCGATGATGGCGATCAGCACCATCCCGCCGAGGACCATCCACCAGTACTTGTAGATCCCGAGCGCGTTGGACAGGACCATCGCGAGCGGGATGAAGAGGAAGACCGCCCCCAGGTACTTCAGGGGCTTGGGGAGGTTCCTGAGGAGTTCGATCAGCTCGTACATGACGCCTCTTCCGGTGCTACGAAACGAGCTTCATCGCGGCGGCGACGGTGCGCAGGTCGCTGATGAGCGAGGACCAGATCAGGAACGTGATGACGTAGTACATGAACAGCGCGCCGACGCCGATGATCGCGACGCGCCCGAGGGTCACCACGGGATTCAGCTTCTTCTGCGATTGCGCCGTGACGTGATAGGCCTCGGGGGTGATCTTGTCGCTCTCGGTGGCCAGGTACTCGGCGAGGATCCGGTACACCTTCTTGCGGGCCTCGGCGAGCTTCTCCGGGCGTTCCCGGTACCGGCCCCGGAACCCGAGGGCGAATCCCGCGTAGACGATGCTGGCCAGCTCCACGTCCTCCGGACGCAGGTCCTTGGCGATGGCGAAGTACTGGTCGCCGCCGATGTTCGTGTTGAAGATCTTCTCCTCGAAGATCCGGTCCTGCCACTGGGGGGAGAACTCCCACCCGGAGTGGAGCAGGATCTCGTCGGCCATCACCACCAGGGGGTAGCGCGCCTTCTCGTAGAGGGTGTCCAGGCGCGGGTCGGTGCGCGCCTCCTTCCGCTGGTCCTCGAAGATCTGCTCCAGGTCGGCCGCGACGTCCTCGAGGTCGACCCGGATCCCCTTGCGCACCTTCTGCCGGAACGCGGACAGGAAGAGGAACTGCGGGGACGCGAGCCGGAAGAGCAGCGTGGTGTAGTCGGTGCTAGCCATTCATGGACCCCGGCTTGTTCAGGATGTAGAGCGCGAACCTGGTCTTGGCTGCCGTGTCCTTCACCGCGAGGGCCATGTTGCGGTCCTTGGTGACGTTCACCCAGTACGGGTTGTCGGCTTCCTTCTCGATCGCGTAGTAGTAGTAGTTCTCGTGGGTCGGGAGGCCCGCCGGCGCGCGGGTCTCCGGCTCGGCGTCGATCTCGAGGAGACCGATCAGGCGCCGGATCCGGAGGACCGGGATGTCGCGCAGCGCCCCGAGCTTCATGGTGCGGAACGCCACCTCCAGGTCCTGCTTCTTCATCTCGGTCTCGATGCAGAAGTAGACCTTCACGTCGGGGGCGAGCCATTCGGGAAGGAGGTCGACCGAGAAGAGGTCGTACTTCTCGGCCTTCTGGGTCTCCTTCTCGAACGTGAGGACCTCGCGGAAGACGAAGTCCACCTTCACGAAGCGCGACGCGATGATCTTCTCGAGGAGCATCTCGATGATCCGGCACGTCTCGTAGAAGCAGGGCCCCAGGTTCTCGTGGTCGTAGAGCGGGATCTCCAGGGCCTTCTTCCCGTCGTCGAAGATCGAGAGCTCGCCGGCCAGCCGGGAGAACTCCTTGTAGACGTCGAACGGGTGGATCCGCTGCAGCCGCGTCAGCTGCTGCATCAGGAACTTGTAGCTCCCGAGGATCTGCAGCTTGATGATCGTCTGCCAGCCGGCGGTCCCCTCCGAGTCCATCGTGAGCCGTCCCGAGGCCAGCTCCGAGAGGAGGATCCGGTGCTTGGCCTCGATCCGGTTCGTGATGCTGTCGCACAGGATCTGGAGCACCCGCCAGGCGCCGATCTCGGTGACGGGAGGGATGAAGTCGCGCGACAGGACCGGGTGGTTCTTCCCCTGCCCGGAGCGCTCGACGAAGGCGATCGGGACGCACTCGTAGCCGTCCCGGTTCTCGGACCCGAAGAAGAAGCGGCCGTTGTAGCGCTTCACCTCGACCGGCTGCGGGTTGGCGCCGACGTTCTCGTCCATCACGTCGGCCAGGTCCGCCGTGAACCGCCGGTCCGACCCGCCCACCCGCTCACCCGGCAGGAACGCGTTCGGCTGCGCGTGCCGCCAGTTGGGGACTCCCAGCCACACCTTCATGCGGCCGCCCGCCTGGTCCAGCTCCTGCCGGAAACCCTGAGGCGACAGGCGCAGGTTCGAGCCGAGCGACAGGACCGTGCCGTCCTTGAGCTTGATCTCGGCCTCGCGCAGCTCGAGGGTGAAGTTCTCCAGCTGGTCGAGGGCGATGTCGATCGCCGTGACACCCCACGAATACGGCTGGATGCGGCGGATCTCGGTGGCGAGGAGCTCCTCGCGGTATCGCTCCGCCGCCTGCAGGTGGTGCGGCCGGAGGAACATCCCCTCCGACCAGAAGACGGGCGGTGTCTTGCTCATCGCGCCTCCGGGACCAGGGTCAAGGCGTGACGACCGTCAGCTCGCGGTCCTGGACGGAGACCGTGATGGTCTTCCCCTGCCAGCGGTCCCGCGGCAGGACGACGATGTAGCCGGTCGGGTTGGGGGTCTGGTACTTGTAGTCGGCGATCACGACCAGGTTCTTGAGGTCCCTCTCCTCGCGCCCCTTGATCGGCTCGAAGACGATGGTCCGGTCGCAGCGGAGCTGGCCGTCCGGCGCCGGGAACGTGATGGTCTGGACGCGATTGCGCAGGGCGAACCGCATGTCGTTGTAGAACCACTTCTCGCCCTGCTGCTGGATCTGCTGGGTCTCGGCCTCGGTCGCCCGGATGACGTCGACCGTCAGCAGCAGGCCGCCGTTGATCGCCGGGCCGCAGCGGAAGTCCACCTTGCCCGAGATGCCGCTGCAGCCGGAGCTGAAAAGGGCGATCGCGGCGAGCAGCGGCGCCGCGAGGCGGAGCGCAAGGAGGGGACGCGGGCGAGGGGATGAGAGAGAGAGCAGCACGGGCTCCCCGGACATGTCGTACCTCATTCGAGCGACCTCCTCTTGTTGAGCTTCTCGAGCTTGTCGAACTCTTCCTTGGCGAGACGGCCCACCGTCTGCAGGACCTGATCCTGGACGACGTCCGGCGAGAGGTCCCGCACCGCCTGACGGTACAGCTCCCACCAGTCCGCCGTCTCGCCCGCCAGCTTCCAGCCGGCGGAGCGCGGAGCGGCCTCGATCTGGGCCGGGCTGATCTTCTTCCAGAGCTTCTCGAACCAGGAGCGGGGCGCCTCGTGGTAGCCGGCCAGGATCGACACCTGCCAGCGCTGGAGCTCGTTCAGGTACGCCTTGATCTTCTCGAGGTTGGACCATTTCCCCTCCTCGAGGCCCAGGAGCAGCGACTCCAGCTTGTTCTTGTAGAGCGGCAGGCGGAACTCGCTCACGTCGCTGCCGGGCATCGTGGTCGACTGGACGAGGCCGAGGATGAACCCCTCGAGGTTGACCGCGAAGTCCACCAGGTCGCGTACCGCGCGGAGGTGCTTCTCGAGGGCCGCCTGCGAGGCGTCGTCCTGGGCCAGCAGGGCCCGCCACGGCAGGTCGCGCACCACCGTGGAGGATTTCGTTCGCTTCTCGGCCAGCTCGCGCCGCAGCCGCTCCGTCTCGCGGGTGAGATCGCTCACCCGCTGCTTGAGAGACGCCACCTCGCCGGCGTCCACGACGATGGGAGGGGGCACCGCCAGGGGGAAGTGCGTGCGGAGGCGGTCCACCAGCGCCTGCCGCTTCTCGGGCGGGAGGCCGCGGACCTCCTTGGCGAGACGCCTCTTCAGCGTCTCGCGACGCGCCGCGGCGGTCGCGAAGCGATAGGTCGCCGCGGTCTCCAGGATCTCCCGGGCGAGCTGCTGAGCCTGCTGGTCGAGGAGGGGGTCGGACGGCGTCTCGACCTTCGGCGCCTGAGGACGCGGCGCCTCGGGAGGGGGCTCCGGAGCCGCCGTTCGTGGCGTCTGGCCCGCGGGCGCCGGCGGCGTCCCGGCCGTGGCTGCCGCTCCCCTGCCCCGCATCGGCGGAGGAAGCGGGACCTCCTCCAGACGGGTCGCGGGTCCGCCCCAGGCGGCGCCGTCAGGACGGCGGCTCTGAGCCGTCCCGGCCACCGGCGACGGGTCCGGAGCCTGGAGCACCATCGAGACGCTGGGCGGAAGGCGCCCCTGCGACGAATCGAATTGCGGGATGTTCCCCGTATCGGCGAGGTCCGGCGAGGCGTCCCTCCGGACCGGCTGGTTCATTCCCGTCCGGCGCGGCGCCGGAGCCGGCGCAGGGGCCTCCGCGCCCCGCTCCACGTCGCCGACCTCGGGGAACCGGTGAGCCGCGAGCCATCCGCCCACGGCGCCCCGCAGGTCGTGGCGCAGCTGCCGCATCAGGTCCTTGCGGACGAACGTCTCGAGCTCCTGGGGCGGAACCCCCGGGAGGCGGCGCAGGGTCTCGGACAGGAAGAGCGAGGCCTTCGGCGACACGATCGAGCCCGTGACGTCGGGCCGCGTCTCGATCGGCCGCGCGAAGATCTGCTTGAGCCAGTCGAACGGACCCTCGAAGAGCCCCCCCTCCCAGAGGTCGGTCAGCGCCGAGTCTCGTGACCAGCCGGCCTCGCGAAACGAGCGCTGGACCCACTCGTTTCGGGACCGGATCAGCGCGTCGCAGAGGTGGCGCGTGTCGACGTAGCGCTCGCCCCGGTGCTCGGCCGCCTCGCGCGCGCTGACCAGGATGTTCTGGAGCGCGGGCTCGGTGATCCGGGGCAGCTCACCGGAGATGCCCCCCTGCTGCTCGACGGCCACCTCGTCGAGGACGTCGACGCGGATCGGCGTGAGCGAGATGAGGAAGATCTCGCCCGCCATGATCTCGGCCTCCTCACCGACCGGAGGCCGGGCGAAGAACGTGCCGTTCGTGCTGCCGAGGTCGCGGACGTGGAAGCGTCCACGGTCGACGCGCATCTCCGCATGCGTCGAGGACACGCCGACGCCCTGGGTGAGCACGAAGTCGTTCGTCAACCCCGTCTTCCGGTCCTTCGCGAGCCGGCCGACCCGGACGATCCGGGGCGCCGAGCCGAGCTCCGCGCTGAAGCGGAGCCCCTCCATCGGGCCCAGCCAGACCTCGAGCGACAGGAAGTTCTTGGTCCGGCTCATCGGATCGAGAATACCTCCCTGTCCCGCTGGAATCGGGGCGCGCTCATCCCGCCGCGAGCTCCTCGAGGAGGACCTCTCCGAGGACCTGCTGGATCTCCAGGTGCAGGCTCTGCCGCTGGAACAGGAGCGCGTGCAGCTCGGTCTCGAGCCTCCGCGCCTCGGCGACCGCCTCGTCGAGCCGGGCCGTACGATGGCGCGGGTCGACGTCCCCGGAGTCGACGGCGAGGGAGAAGCCGGGCCAGCGGGTCCCGAGGCGGAGCGCCAGGAAGACCGCGCGCTCCCAGAGTCCGTCCGGCACGGCATTCGGACGGTCGGGCGTGCGGTCGAGCGCGCGGTAGAAGAGCTGGCTCTTGCCCAGCCGGGCGGCGAGGTCCGGGGCGTCGGTCGCCAGGGCCGCGAGGGTGGCCGGCGGCGTCCCGTTCCTCTCGAACGCGCGCAACCCCTCGGCCAGCGCGCCGATCGGCTGCGCGTCGTTCACGACGAGGAGGCGCAGGAGGATGAGACCGAGCGCGTACAGGTCGGCGGGCGTGGAGAAGTCGGGATAGATCCGGTAGCGCGCCCCCGGGACCCTCACCCCGAAGGCCAGCTTGATCCGCCGGAGCGGCGTCTCGTCGATCTCGAGCGGCTCGGTGATGAACTGGATCTCCTGGGCGGTGTCCCGTGTCCGGAGGCGGCGCCGGGCGGGGACCGTGGTGAGGCCGAGCCCCAGCGCCTCGTCCTGCAGCGTCAGGACGACCCAGTCCGCTTCCCTCGGGGTCGGGAATATCCCGTAGGTGTCGTAGAGGCGCCCGATCAGGCGATACCTCCCGCCGTCCAGCTCCTCGAGCTCGCTGAAGACGAGGTCGACCGGTCTCTGGCCCGCGAGGTGGAACTCGACGAGCTCCGGCGCCGCGTACGGCACCGGGGGCTGGAGCGGCGGGACCACCATCGTGCCCCCGCCCGGCAGAGGGAGGCTGCCGCTGGCCGTCACCCCGTCCAGCCGCGCCACGAAGTTCCAGTACACAGGCAGCCCGTTGGCCGGCGCGTAGAGGTCGAGCTGGACCCGCTTCGGGTGGAGGTCGAGATGCGCCTGGCCGGTCGCGCGCTGGAAGAGGAGGGCCGCTTCGGCCACCTGCCGGAAGAGCGAGATCTTCAGGGCGAAGACCTCGGCGGCGTCGAGACCGGAGCCGTCGGACGCGAGGAGGAAGCGGCGCCCCAGATCCCCCGACGCCTCGACCCAGCGATGGCGCAGCTGCGCGGCGGCGGCCTCGAGCGTCGACGACGGGCCAGCGGGCGTGAGGTCTTCCCAAGGCCGGCCGCCCAGGAGGTCGGCCACCTCGTCGAGGTCGAGCGGGGCGAGCCCGGTGAGGACGTACGGAGCGTCGTAGAAGCTGAACGGGAGCCACCGCTCACGAAAGGCCGCGCGCCCGTCGGCGCCGGCGGCCTTGAGGGCCGCCGCTTCCGCGACGCACTCGGGGCTCGGGAACGCCTCGAGGACGCGAGGCGCCTCGGTGAGGAGCGCGTGCGACAGCGCGTCGATCAGGTCGACGGCGTTCCCGACGGTGGCGCCGCCCGGGACGACGGGCGGGCGGATCGAGTAGAAGGCGCTGGCGTCCGTCGTGGCGCACGAGGCGCAGTAGAGGAACCTCTCCAGCGTGGAGGTGAAGACCGGCAGCCGCTTGGCCGCGAGGAGCCGGTCGTCCCGGCACGTCGTGAGCGGCGCGAGGCAACGAGGGCACGGCGGGATGAAGAAGCGGCGCGTCGGCCGGCAGTAGAAGAGGGGCGGGAGCGTCCCGGGCGCCGCCCCGGCCAGCGGCTCCAGCCCGACGGACCGCGGGAAATGCGGCCCCGCGCTCCGGAGCGACGCGAGACGCGCCCTCTCGGCGGCGAAGCGGCGCTCGAGCTCCGGGGTCGTGAGCCGCTCCTCGCGGGCCCCGAACGCCTCCCGGAGGTCGGCCGGCAGGACCTTGAGCGCGCACAGGTCGAGGACCGTGTCCGCGTCCCCCTTCACCACGGCGACGTAGACCGGGACCCCGTCCGGGTTCGCGAGGGGAAGGAAGCCCCCTCCGAGCGCGGCCGGGCCCGGAACGAGATGCAGGCCGAGGGGCGAGACCCCTCGCACGAGCGGCAGCAGCTGCGCGGTCTCTAGGGGCATGAGAGCGGAGGGGATCCTAGCATGTGGAACGGGCCCCGGCTCCGTTCCCGGGGCGCTCGCCGTCCCTCCGGAGACGCTCCGGAAGCCGCTCGATCGACTTGAGGTCCTCGATCGTCTCCGCCCGCCGGATCACCTCCACGTCTCCGTCGGCCGTGACGAGCACGACCGAAGGACGCATCTGGCTGAACTGCATCCACTGCGTCACGTTGTAGGCGCCCACCGGCCGGAGCGCGACGCCATGCCCGGCCTCGAGAGGCGGCAGGGCCACCGACCCGCGCACGACGTCGATCGCCATGCAGAGCGGACCGTAGAGCACGTGCTCCTCGAGGAGGCCGTCGACGGGCTGGATCGGGATCACGTCGTGCCGGAACCACGGCGACGTGTAGAGGAGGTTGACGCCCGCGTCCAGGACCAGGCCGCGCGCGCCGCCCGGGAGGCTCCGGGTGCCGACGACCGTCGACAGCAGCGTGCCGGCGTCGTCGACGAGGGCGCGCCCGCACTCGAGGATCAGGACCGGCGGCTCGTCCCGATCACCGAAGGCGGCGCGCAGCTCCCCGGTGATCGCCTCCGCGTAGGCCTCGAACGAGGGAGGGGCGCTGCCTTCCGGCGTCCCGGCCAGCACCGCGGAGGAAGCGAAGCCACCTCCGAGGTCGATCGTGGAAAGGGCCGTGCCGAGCATCTCCTCGACCTCGACCGCGAGCGCCGAGATCCGGCGGGCCGCCTCGCGATACGGCGCGACGGCGCCGACGTGGGTCCCGAGGTGGGCGTGGAGCCCGGTCAGGCGGAGGTGCGGGCTCGCCGAAAGACGCCTCACCGCGTCGTGCGCCTCGCCCCGCTCGAGGCCGAAGCCGAACCGGTCCCAGGCCGCGCCCAGTCCGGGCACCAGCTGGCCGATCCGCAGGGCCACACCGAACGGGCGCCCCCGCTCCGACGCGATCCGCTCGAGGAGGTCGAGCTCCTCGAAGCCGTCGACCTGCACGAGGGCCCCGTCCCCGATGGCGGTCCGGAGGGCGGCCTCCGGCTTCCACGCCCCGTTGAAGACGATGGCCGAGCCCGGTACGCCGAGCCGGCGCGCCATGGCGTACTCCGCCGCCGAGACGACCTCGGCGAGCCAGCCTTCCTGGTGCAGCACCGCGCAAACGGCGTCCAGGTGATTCGTCTTGTACGACCACGCGAAGCGGGTGCGCGGCCAGCGCGACGTGAACGCGTCCCGCATCGCGCGTGCCCTCTCGCGGAGCTCCCGCTCCGAGAAGACGAAGAGCGGCGAGCCGTGGGCGGCCACCAGCTCCCTCACCGGACGGCCGTCGATCCGCTCGAGCACGCGCCGGCCCGGATGCGGCACCAGCCGGGCGCCGTGCCCGGCGTCGTGGCGCACGATGCGGGGCGGCTGGTACGGCTCCCGCGCGCTCACGTCGCCGGGCCCCGCGAGCATCCCCCGACGACGAGCGACTCGTAGACGCCGAGCGGGCTCACCAGGTCGAGGACGGTCCGCACCGTCATCGCCCCCACGGCGTAGGCGGGGAAAGGCTCCACGTCCTCACCGAGGATCAGGCGGAGGAGCCCCTGCGGCAGGTTCTGTCCCGCCACCACGGCGAGCGGAATCCAGGACGGCGCGCGCGGGTTGATCTCGATGACGTGGAGCGCGCCGTCGCCTTCCCGGCGAACCAGCTCGAGCTCGCAGATCCCGGGCCACCGCAGCTCGGCCATCACCGTGGCGACGAGCCGGTCGAGGTCGTCGCTCGCGACCGTGATCCCGCCCCACGCCTTGCCCTGCGCGTCGATCTGGAGCTTCTTCATCGGCACGGCGCCGAGCACCCGTCCGTCGCGGGCGCCGAGGACCGCGACGTCGTACTCCACGCCGGCGACCCACTCCTGGAGGACGAGAGGAAGCCCCCACGCGGCGGCGACCCGCTGGAGCGCGCCGTCGAGCAGACCCTCTCCCGCCACGGCTTCGGCGCCGTGAAGCGGTCCCTTCACGGCGAGCGGGTAGCCGACCTCACGCGCGAGCCGCCGGGCGTCGTCGAGGCTCCCGCAGACGGCCGTCCGCGGAACGCGGAAGCCCGCCCGCGTCGCGAGGTCCGGGAGGCCGGCCTTCGAACATGAGCGGAGCTGCTCCCGCGTGGGGAGCAGCACGCGGATCCCCGCCGCCCCGAGCTCCGGCGCGAGCTCGATCAGGTTCCCGAGCTCCGAGTCGAGCGTCGGCACGACGGCGTCCAGGCCCTCGGCCCGATGGATCTCGAGGAGGCGCTCCCCCGCGTACCGCGCGCCGAGACCCGGGTACGGCATCAGGTACGTCGCGTCGACGAGGTCCGGCAGGTAGTGAGCCGGCTCGAGGGCGTCGTACGAGAGGCCGACGAAGCGGCCCTCGAATCCGGGCTCCGAGCGGATCGAGCGGATGAGCGGGAGCCCGGGCTGCATCGCGCCGACCCCGGAAACCGCCACCGTCGGGCCGCGGCGGCTCATTCGTCGACGGTCCGGACCAGACCGAGCTCACGGAGCCGGGAGAGGAAGCGCTCCACGTCCCGGCGCGCCACGTCGTCGGCCACGTCGAACCTCTCGACCACGAATCGCCACGTCTCCCGCGAGTCGACTCCCGCGAGGAGCGCCTCGAGCACGGCCGCGGCGGTCCGGTTCGTCGAGTACGACTCGGCGTTGGATCCGTCGAAGAGGAACCCGGACTCCGAGAGGCGAAGCGGGGACCTCGCGAGCACGAGACGTGGCACGACCGGCCCCGCCCGACGCGCTCCGATCGTGCCTTCGAGGGATTCGCTCACGTGACGCTCCACGCTATCAACCCGAAGGACGGGCCGCAACGAGGACACCGTGGATCGAATCCCGCGACCTGGGGAACGACCGGATCGACCCGAAGCCGGCCTCGGCCGCCGCCTCCCGGTACCAGGCGGACGGCTTGTACGTCTCCGCGCCGAAGTCGTCGTAGGCCAGGTAGCTGTGCTCCCAGGCCAGCGCCAGCGCCGGGTTGTCGTCGCGGAACGGCTCGGCGACCACGAGGGCGCCCCCGGGGACGAGGGCCCGCCACGCCCTGGCGAGGAGCATCCGGCAAGTGGCCGGATCCCAGTCCGCGAGCACGCGGGAGAAGAGGACCAGGTCGAAGCCGCCGGGCAGCTCGTCCGTCCGGAAGTCGCCCTCCACGACGGCGACCCGTGACCCGAGCGACGTCGCCGCCACGTTCGCGCGCGCGAGCGCGGCCGCCTGCGGCACGTTGAAGACGGTCGCGTGGAGGGGGAAGCGCCGGACCAGCTCGCAGGCCATGGTCGCGTCGCCGCCGCCCACGTCGAGCATCCGGGCCACGCTCGAGAAGTCGAACCTCGACTCGATCTCGCGCAGGGTCAGGAGAGCGCCCGAGCGCATCCACTCGTGGAGGAGCCGCGTGTCCTCTGGAACGGCCGGGGGATATCGGACGTGCTGCGGCACCGCACCGCCGCGCACGACGAGCGCCATGTCCGGCGCCGTCGCGATCCGCCAGTACCGGAGGAACTCCCGGTAGAAGTAGCCCGCGGGCCCGTGGCGCTCGGCGAGGGACGCGAGGAGCCCGCCCGCCCCGACGCGCCCCTCGACCACGGTGACGAGGCCCGCCGAGCGGAGGAGGGCCATCCACTTCCGGGCGCGCCTCCCGTCGAGCCCCAGGCGCGAGACGACCTCGTCCTCCAGGAGCGGTCCGTGCTCCGCGAGGAGGCGGTCGAGCCCGAGCTCCACCGCCGAGGCGAGGAGGCCCGCGCGCGCGGCTCCGGCGAGCACGTCGTAGAACTCGTCCTCGATCGCGAGCGGGCCCCGCTCCATCCCCGGGAGACTCTTACGCCGCTCCGGCCGCCGTCAAGGATGGTAAGTTCGATCGTCGACCACGAAGGTGCTCCGATGGCTGCCGACCTCGAGCCGCTCTACGACCCGTTGTCGCCGCGCTTCCGCGTCGACCCGTATCCGGACCTGCACCGCCTGAGGCGCGCCGATCCGGTCCACTGGTCGCCGTCGGGCTGGTGCTGGGTGCTGACCCGCTACCGCGACATCCAGCAGGTCCTCGCCGACCGGCGATTCGGGATCGGGCTCGACCGGCTGATGGCCGTCCCGGAGCTCGCCGCGGTCTTCGCGGAGCCGTACAACCGGATCATCCGGACGCAGCTCCTCTCCTCCGATCCGCCGGCGCACGCGCGCCTGCGTACGGTGCTCGGGCAGGCGTTCAGCCCGACCCGCCTCGCCGCTCTGCGGGAGGAGACGGCCCGGGTGGTCGACGCGCTCGTCGGGGACGCGCGCCGGCGGGGCGGGCTCGACCTGATCGCCGACTTCGCTCACCCGCTCCCCTTCCGGGTGATCTGCCGGGTGCTGGAGGTGCCGGAAGAGGGGAGCGCGCCGCTCGAGGGCTGGACCCACGACCTGATGCGCACCACCGACCCGACGCCGATGACCCGCGCGGAGACGGACCGGGCGAACGAGGCGGCCCGCGGATTCCGCGGCTTCTTCCTGGCCAAGGCCGAGCGGGCGGGTGACGGCGTGGGCGACGGCTTCTTCGCCGGGCTCGTCGCCGCGCGGAACGCCGGGACGATCTCCGAGGAGGAGCTGGTGGCGAACCTGATCCTCTTCTTCTGCGCCGGCCACGACACCACGACCAATCTCCTCGGGAACGGCCTCCTGGCGCTCTTCCGGAATCCCGGGCAGCTCCGGCTGCTGCGCGAGGATCCGAGCCTCGCGCGGGGGGCGGTGGACGAGCTCCTCCGCTACGACACCTCCGTGACGATCGCGCGGCGCACGGCGCTCGAGCCCGTCGAGGTCGGCGGGCGGGTCGTCGGCGAGGGGCAGTACGTGCTCTGCCTCCTCAACGCCGGCAACCGGGACCCCGAGGTCTTCCCCGACCCCGACCGCCTCGACGTGCGGCGCCCGAACGTGCGGCCGCTCTCCTTCGGCGGCGGGATCCATCACTGCCTCGGCGCGACCCTCGCGCGGATCGAGGTCGAGGTCGCCCTCTGCGGCCTCCTCGCCGGTCTCCCGGCGCTCCGCCCCGTCTCGCTCGAGCCGCCGTGGCGCCAGAACGTCTTCGTGCGCGGGCTCGAGTCGCTGCCGGCGGTCGCATGAGCCCGGAAGAGGCCGTGGCGTGGCTGCGGTACGACGCCCGGCTCCCGTTCTTCGTGAACGCCGTCCAGCTCCTGAACTGGGAGCGGGTGGAAGGCGACATCCTGGAGTTCGGCGTGGGGAGCGGCCGGAGCCTCGCGCTCCTCGCCCTCCTCCAGGCCGAGAACCTGACCTACTGGCGGTACGGCGACGCGGCCTGCACGTCGCGCCGCGTGCTCGGCTTCGACTCGCTCGAGGGGCTCCCCGAGCCGGGCGAGCCGCATCCTCGCTGGGAGGCGGGCTCCTTCTCCCGGAACTACCTGCCCGGGCACCCCGCCCTGGAGCTCGGGCAGAAGGTGACGCCAGACGCGCTCCGGACTCTCTTCGCGCGATGCGGCCTCCCGGAGCCGACGCTCGAGATCGGCCCCTTCGAGCGGACGATCCCGGCCGCGATCCCTTCGAGGGTGCCGAAGGCGGCGCTGGTGCACGTCGACTGCGACCTCTACGAGTCGGCACGGACGGTCCTCTTCGGAGTCGAGCCCGCGCTCCAGGACGGCACCCTCGTCTGCTTCGACGACTGGTTCATGTACCGCGGGAGCCCGGACAAGGGTGAGGCGCGCGCGTTCCGCGAGTTCCTGGAGGCGCATCCTCGCTGGCGCGCCGTCCCGTACCAGACCTACTCCGTGTTCTGCCGGTCCTTCATCCTCCACCGGCGTCCGGCCGACGGGCCCGCGTCAGTCGCGGGGTGGGACGAGCCCTGACACGATGGCCCGGAACGTCGGGCGGACCGCGTCCCGCTCCGCCGGTGTCGTCGTCTCGGTGATCACCCCGAGCCGGCGGCCGCGGCGCACGAAGAGCTGGCGCTGAACGACGGGCGTCGGTCCGTCCGCGAGCGTGTAGGAGAGGATGACCTCCCGCGCCTCCTCGGCGCCGGGATGCGCCAGGGGACGCGGCCCCTCCACCTCGGGCTCTCCGAGCACCCCGCGGAACGAGTCGAGCTGACGGTCGACGTAAGCCGTGAGCGTCTCCCCCTCGGCCAGCTCGTCGGCCCCGAGGACGACGCTGCTCGGGAAACGGCCGGTCTCGACGCGCCGGAGGCCGGCCCCGGGCCGGGGCTCCCAGCCGGCGGGGCAGGTGCCGAAGGTCCAGCCCTGGACGACGAGCGGCGGCGTGGCGGGCATCTCGCAGGCCTCCTTACAGCCGCCGGAACGAGGCGTCGGTTCGCATGCGCACCGGTACCGTGACCGTCGCGGCGCCGCTCGCGATCTCCTGCGGGCCGTGCGCGCCGACCACCTTGAAGGCCCGCGGGTTCTCGGGGAACGGCCGCAGCGTCGAGCCCGCGGGCAGCGACATGAAGCCGATACAGACCTGCACCGCCCGCGCCTGGCGCGCCTCGTACGTCGCGCCGTCGAAGTGCGGGCTCAGCTCGCTCTTCTCGGCAAGCGGCAGGGGGAGACGGAGCTTGACGTGCCGCGTCTCACCCCCTTCGAGCCTGTAGACGGCGGGGATGAGGACCGCGGTGACCTTCCCCTCGGGCGGGACCAGCATCCGCTTGACCTGGACGGTGGCGGGCTCGCGATAGAACACGTAGAGACCCCGGTGCGCGGAGAGATCGGGGTACTCCTGACCCGGGTCGCCCGATGCCCCGTCGTAGGTGAGGACCGGCTCCGTCCCCCGGTTCTCCACCCGGTAGTCGAGGAGCAGCCACTCCCCCTCGATTCGGGCGCTCGCGGAGACGACCGGGATCGGCGCTTCTGCCATCGCGTCCTCTGCTACTTGCTCGGCGGCCCGCCGCCGGGCGGCGCGGGGATCACCGTGTCGGTGGTGTTGCCGGCGGCGTCGGTCTTGGACTCGTGCCAGACGCCGTTGCCGTCCTGGAACGTCGACTTGGTGACCGAGTCGTGGTCCGGGCGGGGGCTGTCGCCCTGCTCCTTCGAGAGGGCCGCCTCGGTCACGGGGTCGTTGGTGAAGTCGTGCGTCCCGTCCTTGGTCCCGATCGTCTGCATCTCCTCCACGTTGTCCTGCGGCGACGGCTTCTTCTCGCCGAACCGGTCGTTCCCCTGGCCCTGGTGGACCGCGTGGATCATCTCGTGGTTGAGGACCTCGTACGGCTCCTGGGTGTACGTCTTGCCGTCGGCGCCCGTGTACTCGTTGGTGAGCGAGGGGTTGTACGTGATGACGCCGTCGGCCCCCGTGCCCTTGGTGCCGTCCGCGTTCGGCCGTCCCTTGCCGGCGACGTTGTCGGCGGGATCGGCGTAGTCGCAGAACCCGTTGTCGAACTGCCCGCCCGCCGGGATCGGCTTGATCGTGACGTTCTTCCCGGTCTTGGCGAACTCGTCGAGCGTCCGCTTGCCGGCCTCGGTCGCCGCCATCCGGTCGAGGTCCCGCACCACGGCCGCCTGGTATTCCGGCGAGCCCTCGATGGTGATGTGCTCGTTGTACTCGGTCACCATCTTGCCGTTCTTCATGACGGTGCGGGGGTACTTCTTGATCCCGAGGAGGCCCTTGAGGATGTCGAGCCCCGCCATCACGAGCCCCAGCAGGGCGCCGGCCAATCCGCCGCCGCCGGCGCCGCCGCCCCCGCTGTTCCCGATCATCACGGTGGGGCATCCCCCCGCGATCTTGTTCGGAGGTCCGATCGCCTCGATGATCGTGTCGCCAAGCCGGGTCGCGGCCATGTTGCAGATGACGACGGTCGGGGAGCCGTCGATCACGACGCCCGGCCCGTGGGGCGGGACCGGCCACGGGG
Source organism: uncultured Holophagales bacterium (assembly GCA_964384675.1). GTDB lineage: Bacteria > Acidobacteriota > Thermoanaerobaculia > UBA5066 > UBA5066 > CAYLNK01. The sequence continues at coordinate 52,332 of CAYLNK010000007.1, forward strand.
TCACGCAGGCATGGAGGCTGGCGCCGCCCGAGGCCGCGGCCGTGATCGTGGCGCTCATCGCGGCGGCGGACGACGCCTTGAGCGTCTCCGCC
>CAYLNK010000008.1:0-49146 GCA_964384675.1 uncultured Holophagales bacterium
GCGGGATCCGGTCGCGAGGCCGGCGCCCCTCACGGCTCGGCCCCGCCTGGCCCTGATGTCGACCTGGAAGGCGCGCTGCGGCATCGCGGACTACGCGGAGCTCCTGGCCTCCGGGCTGCCGGCGACGCTGCCCTGGACGGTCTACGCCGAATCGCACTCGTGCACCGTTCCCGAGGCGGGCCGGGTCTACCGCAACTGGGAGTACGGCCTCGCGAATCTCGTCCCGATCGAGCGGGCGCTCGAGCGCGACAGGGTCGACGTCCTCCTCGCGCAGCACAACCCGGCCTTCTTCGGCGAGCGGGACATGCTCCGTCTGATGGACGTCTGCGCCCGGCGGGGCGTGCGAGCGGCCTTCACGTTCCACGCCGCACAGGGCCTGACGCTCGATCCGGCGACGGCCCGCCGGCTGTCGGAGGCCGACGCGATCTTCGTCCACCGGCAGAGCGACGTGGCCTGGCTCGCGGCTCACGGCGTGAGCGGTCCGGTCCGGGTGATCCCTCAGGGGATCCCACGGCTCCCCGAGCGGAGTCGTGCCGAGGCCCGCCGGCTGCTCGGACGGCCGGAGGTCCCGACCATCGGGCACTTCGGGTTCCTGCGGCCCCACAAGGGGACGCTCGAGCTGATCGAGGCCTTCGAGGTCGTGGCGAGCCGGGTCCCCGGCGCTCGACTCCTCCTCGCCGCGGCGGAGTACCCGAGCCCGGATTCCGCCGCCTACCGTGCGGTCTGCGCGGAGCGCATCGCGGCCTCGCCCTTCCGCGACCGGATCGACGCCAGCTGGGCGCACCGGCCCCTCGCGGAGGCCGGGCTCCTCCTCCAAGCCTGCGACCTGATCGTCTACCCGTACCATGCCTCTCGCGAATCCTCGAGCGCGGCCGTCCGCCTCGGCATCGCCTCGCGGCGGGCGGTCCTGGTGAGCGCTTCCGACATCTTCGAGGAGCTGCGCGGCGTCGCTGCGGAGGCCGCCGACCTCGGGCCCGCTCCGTTGGCGGACCAGATCGTGTCGCTCCTGTCGGACGGGGCGGCGCGCCGCGCCTGTGAGCTGCGGCTCGCCCGGTTCGCCGCCGCCTCCGACTGGGGGCGGGTGGCCAGCCTCGTGTGGGGCCACCTGAGGAGCCGGGAGTACGCTTCCCCAGCGAGGTGACCCATGGCCCACCGACACATCTGCCTCGACTGCGGGGCGATCGAGGAGCGGGACGACGCGTGCGCCGACTGCATCGGCCCCCTCGAGAGCCGCCGGTCCGCGAAGACGGAGTACTGGCGGGTGGTGCGCTCCGAGCCGTGGCCGGGGACGATCAACACGATGGCCGGGGAGGACCTCGAGCTGGCGCTCCGGGGTGTGATCAAGGCGAGCGCCCTGCGGATCAAGGACGAGCTCGACCCGGCCTACGAGAGGGCGGGTGACATCGTCAAGAGGGCCCTGATCCACTTCCTGGCGAACGCCTCGCCCCGCACGCTCGTCGAGCACGGCACGACCGACGGGCTCGCCGGACCCCTCAACCGCAGCGAGCCCCTTCCCGATCCGCCGCCGGAGATCCCTCCGTCCGAGGAGCCCCGACCGGAGTAATCTCTGGCCCGATGGATCCCACCGAGGAAATCTCCGAGGACGTCCTCGAGCTGATCGCCGAGACGTCGGCTGCGGCCTTCGCAATCGACCGCTCCGATCGGATCATCTTCTTCAACGAGGGGGCCGAGCGGCTCCTCGGGCACGACGCGGATCGTGTGCTCGGGCGCTTCTGCTTCGACACGATCAAGGGCCGGGACCTCTTCGGGAACACCTACTGCACCAAGGAGTGCCCGATCGTGATGGGCGCGGCGAACGGACAGGTGCAGGAGCCGTTCCTCCTCGAGGCGACGACCCGCGACGGCGAGAAGAAGATGCTGCGCGTGCGAGCGGTTCCGCTGCCCGGGCCTGGAGACGACTTCAGGTGCCTGATGCACTTCCTGGAGCCGGAGGAGCACAGGGGCATCGAGGAGCTGCTGCAACGCCTGAGAGACTCGGCCTCGGGGCGGGAGGTGCGGCCCGAGGTCCCGGATCCTCCGCTTTCCATCTGTCCCCTCACGGTCCGTGAGAAGGAGATCCTGAGGCTCCTGTCGAACGGCTACGCGGCGCTCAACATCGCGGCACGGCTGAACCTGTCGCACGCCACCGTGCGGAACCACATCCAGAACATCCTCCGGAAGATCGACGTGCACAGCCAGGTCGAGGCCATCGCCGTCGCGTTCCGGAGGGGCTGGCTCACAGCCTAGCGGTATCTCCCTCGCGGCGGCGTACGAGCGTCTCGTACCCGCCCTCCACATCCCAGCCCTCCAGGTGAAGGCCTCGCTCGCCGAGGAGCGGCAGGATGTGGACGGGACGCTGCTCCGTGACGAGGAGCAGCTCTTCCCCGGGTGAGAGCCTCTCGGCGGCGACGATGGCGCGGACCAGCCGCTCGGGGTGCGGCAGGGTCCGCAGATCGACCCGGTGCTCGAGTGTCGTCGTCATTTCACCCCTCTCAGGTCCCGGCGGCCGGCGCCGCCGGGCCCCTCGGATACGCCGGAAGTGTCGTGCCCGACGATGCGGCCTCCGGCTGCGGCCGCATCGTCCTGGCGAGGTTGAGGGCGAACAGCACCAGGCCGGCCACGACCGGCACGCCCATCACCGAGCCGGCGCGGTACCAGGACGGCCAGAAGGCGCCCGGGTACTGGAACAGCCGCAGGCCCGCGCCGCACGCGACGAGCATCCAGCTCGTACGGGCGGCCAGCGGAGACCAGAGGCGGCGGCCGGTGAAGACGGGAAGGAGCCTCGTGCCGACTCCGACCATCAGGAGCGTCAGGAAGCCGACCGTGAAGAGATGGCGTGCGGCGTCGTTCCACCACGGGTTCTGCGCCGGGAAGGAGCTGAGCCGCGCGGCGGCGACGGCACCCAGAACGAGAAGCGCCCACAGGACGAGCGCTCCGAAGGCGAGGCGGATCGCCGTGCCGCTCTTGGCGTCGTCGGACCGGCCCGGCACGGTCGCCCGGCGCCACGGGACACCGAGCCCGATCCCGTAGGCCAGCGCCGACACGGCCACGAGCCCGGCTCCGAGATCGCGCAGGACGGGAGCGGCGGCGGCCAGTGCCGGGAGCGCCGTGACGCCGGAGAGGCTGACACCGGCCGAGAGCAGCGTCAGCGTGACCGGTCCGGTCCATCGCTTCGGAGGAGGGAGCCCGAGGAAGGAGGGGACCATTCTCAGGGCGAAGCCGAAGACCCACGACAGGAGGAAGCCGTGGAGCGCGAGAGCGTTGAAGGGCTCGGTCAGGTGCGCGGGCAGGGTGGCGTCCCGCTGGCCGGCGATCCAGGCCCCCTGTACGACCGAGAGCGCGAGGGTGGCGAGGAGGAACGTGCAGCTGGCGCGGAGGAACGGCACCATCGCGTCGTCGCGTCTTCGCACGGTCTCGACGACGTGGATCGTGAAGAGAGTTCCGGCCGCGGCCTCCAGCAGGCCGGACGCGAGGCACGCCGCGCGTCCCGGGGCGAAGAAGGCGAACGGCTGGCCGAGATTGCGCAGGACCACTCCGGCCACCATGAGCCAGAGCACCGCCGACTCGAGGCGCCGCGGCGCCGCCGCCGCCCCGAGCCTCCGCGGCAGGACGTGGAAGGCGATCCCCATGATCGCGAGGGCGGCGAAGCCGAGGATCTGGCTGTGAGCGTGAAGCTGCCGGTGGGAGACGGGGACGTCCGCACCCGCCGCGATCCGGTAGAGGTAGAACATCCCGGACCCGGCGCCCAGGGTCAGAGTGAGCGCGAGCGCGCCCTTCAAGAAGCGCGGCGCCGGGCTCGCGTGGCTCATGCCGCCCGGGGACGCAGCTTCCAGGAGATGTAGGGGCGCGCGAGCTGCTTGAGCGCGGCGAGCTTCCATTCGTAGAAGGTGTCCCGCCTCGGCAGGAGGTCGCGGCCCTCCTCGGGCTGGACGACGAGCGAGACCTCGATCGGGAGGAGCCCGATCAGGAGGCCGGCGCGGCGGCACGCCTCGTACTGGTACGCCATCACCTCGCGCATCGCCCCGGGGTCCGGGGGAGGGGTCGTCTGGAGGTCGCTGTCGACCAGGGGCCGGAAGATGCAGACGGTGGGGAACGCCCCCGCGTCGACGATCCGGTCGATCGCGCGGCAGGTCGACTCCACCGGCTCGAGCCCGGCGATGATCTCCCCGGCGACGCGGCCCTTGCCGAGCTTCTTCGCCGTGTACGCCATCGCGTCGAAGAACGCATCCTGGCCGACCGTGGCGGCTTTCCCAGGGCAGAGCTCCTCGAAGACCTTCTTGTCGAGGAACTCGACGCAGAACGAGAAGTGGTCGACGCCGGAGGCGATCAGCTCGTCGTACTCGTCGTAGGAGGGGCGGAGGAGAGGCACGGCCTGGAGGCCGATGAAGCCGCCAACCCGGCGCCGGACCGCCTCGACGAACGGCTTGGCCTGCATCAGCCCGTGTGCTGCACGCTTCTCGGGCCGGTCCTCGTACTGGTAGCCGGTATTGAAGTGCGTGAAGACCGAGCCGGATTCCTTCTGCGCGGCGGCGGCGACCTCCACCACGTCGTCGAGGTGCTTGCCCTTCACCTCGTTCACGCCGACGTTCTTGCCGCTCGTGCAGAACTTGCAGTTCTGGGCCGCCGGGCGGCTGTACCAGTAGAAGCAGGAGTTCGTCAGGAAGATCCCCAGGTACGTCCCCTGCAGGACGCCCACCCGGCTCATCTCCGTCCCGCGCGTCGTGTGACGCCCGTACCAGGCCGGCTCCGGCGGGATCCGGACCGCGTAGTCCGTCCCGCCGGGGCGCGAATCGCGGACGGCGAAGCCCTCCCCGGCAGGGACGAGGGAAAGGGGCGACGCCTGGGCGAACGGCTCCTCGACGGGGGCATTCATCCAGATGTCCTTGCGTGGCGCGGGGATCACGATCTCGAGGCCGGATCCGAGGCCGGCCCGGGTCCGGGTGATCCGGCGGGCCTCCATCTCGGCCCGGGTCTGGGGCGACACCTGGAGGCCCCGGCAGAAGATCTCGATCTCGAGCTCGACGGGAGACAGCTGCATACCCCATCCTGTGCCATTCCCCGCCCCGTCGCTATGATGCGGATCATCCATGGTCGACCTGTCGGCGCGCCCGCACCTGGAGGCCGTTCCGCTGTTCCAGAGCCTCGAGCCCGCCGAGCGGGCCCTGCTGGTCCCGCTCGCCCGGGCCAGGGCCTACGACCGCGGCCAGACGGTCTTCTCGGAGGGCGAGCCGGCCGCCGACCTCTCCTTCGTCGTGATCGGCCGGGTGAAGATCGTGAAGGCGGCCCGCGGACGGGACGTCATCCTCGGCCTCTTCGGTCCCGGCGAGCCGGTCGGGGCACTGGCCGCGCTGGAAGGAGTCCGCTACCCCGCAAGCGCCGTCGCGATCGAGCCGTCGACCGTGCTGCACGTCCCCGAGCGGGAGTTCTTCCAGCTCGTGGCAGCCCACCCGGAGATGACGCGGCGGCTCCTTCAGGGTCTGGTGCGGCGGCAGCTCGAGACGGCGAGCCGGCTCGCCGACCTGACGGGCTCGGTGGATTTCCGGGTGGCGCGGCTCTTCCTGGCGCTCGGCGAGAAGGTCGGGCGGCGGGACGGAGCCGGCCTCGAGATCCCGCTCTCCCTTTCTCGTCAGGAGATCGCGGACCTCACGTCGACGACGGTGGAGACGGCGATCCGCATCATGAGCCGCTGGGGGAAGGAAGGGCTCGTGGTGACCCACCCCGGCGGCTTCCGCGTACCGGACCTTCAGGCTCTCCGGGGCGTGACCGGGGAATCGTAGGAGTCCTCGAGGGCTCTGCCGGAGCTCTGCGACGTTCCGGCGCGCGACGCCTGGCGGGCGGAGTCTGGAGGACGATCAGCATGGCAGGCGGCCTCCTGTGGAACCATGCAGCCGGCGGAGGGCCCGCGCCCTGATGCAGGTCGCTCAACCCTTGCGGGTGGCCGGCCGTCCCCATGGCCCGCGGGACCGGTGTCGACGGCTGCGCGGCCTCCCGTGGGATCCGAGGGGCGCGTCAGGCGTGCAGGAGCTCCTCGGGGGCGCTGCCCCGGTGTGACGGCAGGGAGGGCCCCGGAGGCGGCTCCGGGCCCTTCCTCACGCTCTTCGCCACGACGGTGACCCAGACCGCCGTGATCACCACGGCGAGACCCGCGTACAGGACGAGCGCGAGCCGCGCGAGGCCCGGCGTGGCGACCGGCGACACGGCGTCGGCGGTGCGGACGACCCCGTAGACGATCCATGGCTGGCGTCCCACCTCGGCCGCCAGCCACCCGAGCTCCACGGCGAGGATCGGGAGCGGCGTGGCGATCACCATCGTGAACAGCCATCCGCGGGTCCAGTCGAGCCGGCTCCGCACGAGGAGGACGACGCTGACCAGGGCGACCAGCAGCATCGCGTTCCCGAGGATCACCATGTTGTGGAAGGCGAGGAACGTCGGGGCCACCGGCGGCCAGTCGGAGCGAGGGAATTCGTCCAGGCCCTTCACCGGCGCCTGGAAATTGCCGAACGCCAGGAGCGACGTGAGGTGCGTGACCGCGACCTGCGGACCGACGCTTCGCCCTTCCTGAGTGGGTGGAAGGGAGAAGACGATGAGGGGGGCACCGGCCGCGGTCGAACGCAAGCCCTGCATGGCGGCGAACTTGGCGGGCTGGGTGTGCGCCACCTGCCGGGCATGGCGGTCTCCGGTCAGGAAGACCGCGATCGAGGCCACGAGAGCGCCCGCGGTCCCGATCCGGAGCGAGTAGCGGGCGACGTCGCTCCGCTGCCCGCGGAGCGCCCACCACGCCGACACGCCGGCGACCAGGAACGCCGCGACGGCCCAGGAGGAGGTGATCGTGTGCAGGGCGCGGGGAACGAACGACGGGTTGAGCAGCGCGTCGCCCAGCGACGTGATCACCAGCCGGCCGTCGCGCGCCGTGTATCCGGCGGGGGTCTGCATGAAGGAGCTGACCGCGACGAGCCAGCAGCCGGACAGCATGGTCGCCAGGCAGAGGGCGGCCGCGGTCAGGCTCCGCGCGGCCGAGGCCTTCGTGGGACGTGAGAGCGCGAGGGCCGCGAGAAGCGCCAGCTCGACGGCGAGGAGGAAGGCGCCGGTGGCGAGGAGGGGGCCGGTCGCACCCGTGACGCGGCGGGGGAGGTCCCCCCAGCTCGTGCCGAGCCCGAGGACGACCAGCGCGCCGGTCGCGAGCTTGGCGAAGACGGAGACCGCGAGGATCCCGATCCAGAAGTCCGAGGCTCGACGATAGACGTCGCGTCCGGTCCGGAGGCGGAGGCCTTCGGTCACGGCGACGAGGAGGGAGAGCCCGATCGTGACCGGCGGGAAGAGGACGTGCAGCATGGCCGTGAGCCCGAACTGCATCCGGGAGAGAGAGATCACGTCCATGGATCCTCCTCGTCGAGTTTGCCGTGCCGGCCGTCCCCGGACCAGGGCTCAGGTGGCTCAGCCCCGCGTGATTCATCCTGATCATTGCGCCGGCGGCGCCCTGTTTTCATGTTCCATGCTGACCGGGAACGTCACCGAAGAAAGGAGGCGCCATGAGCCTGACGAGGTGGGAGCCCCAGCTGACCCGCTGGGAGCCGTTTCAGATGATGGACGAGATGGCACGCGACATGGGCCGTCTCCTGGGCCCGCGCTGGTTCCGGCCGTTCGACCGTGAGGAGAGCCTGACGGTCGCCGACTGGTCACCAGCGGTCGACATCCAGGAGACCGATCAGGAGTACCTGGTCAAGGCCGAGCTGCCCGAGGTGAAGAGAGAGGACGTGAAGGTCACCATCGAGGACGGCATCCTCTCGCTGGTCGGGGAGCGCAGGGCCGAGAAGGAGGAGAAGGGCAAGAAGCTCCATCGCGTGGAACGCTTCTACGGGACCTTCCAGCGCACCTTCACCGTCCCGCCCGACGCCGAGGAGGCGAAAGTCACGGCGGAGTTCAAGGAGGGCGTGCTGTACGTGCACATCCCCAAGGGGGAGAAGGCGAAACCGAAGGCGATCGAGGTGAAGCCGACGTAGTCGTACGGGCGGCGCTCGAGCCTCGGATTCCCGAGCCGGGTCGGAGAGCCAAGCTCCGGCCCGGCGTTTTTCCGTGCGGGCACGCGCGAGGGGGAATGGCACCCGGCGCGGCGCCGGGTGCCTCCGACCTCACATCCGCCAGTCGGTCTCCTCGACCTCGGGGCGCCATCCGTGCAGGACCCGCATGTAGTTCGCGCGCTCGAACGCGCCCGGGTCCGGGCAGGTCTGCAGGCTCAGGCAGCCGCGCAGCGCCGAGACCGAGGCGTACTCGTGCTCCTCCATCCACTCGGCGAGGCCCTTCCGGAGCTGGGCCAGGTGGGACGGTCCGTGCCTCAGGAGCGCGGACACGACCTGGACGGTGTCGGCTCCCGCGGCGAGCGCCTTCACGACGTCGCGCGGACCGTGGACGCCGCCGCTCGCCGAGAGCGAGGCCTGAACGCGGCCGCAGAGGATGGCGAGCCAGCGGAGGCGCAGGAGGAGCTCCGACGGATCCGAGAGATGGAGCGAGGGGATGACCTCCAGGTCCTCCGGATCGAGGTCCGGCTGGTAGAACCGATTGAAGAGGACGAGCCCTTCCACCCCGAGGTCGTCCAGCTGGCGGGCCACGTGGGCCATCGAGGAGAAGAACGGCGAGAGCTTCACGGCGACCGGGATCGTGACCTCGCGCTTCACGGCTCGGACGACGTCGCGGATCCGAGCCTCGACCGTCTCGCCGGGCACCCAGAGCGAGGCGGCCACCTGGTAGACGTTCAGCTCCAGGGCGTCGGCACCGGCCTGCTGGATGAGGCGGGCGTACTGGACCCAGCCCGAGACCGAGGTGCCGTTCAGGGAGCCGATCACCGGCACCTTGACCGCGGCCTTGATCTTCCGGACCTGCTCGAGGTACCGGTCCGGGCCGAGCGCGTACGACTCCGGCTCGGGGAAGTAGGAGAGCGCCTCCGCGTACGAGTCGGCGTGGATCTCCATGTCGCGGATCGTGCCGAAACGCTCACGGGTGATCTGCTCCTCGAAGAGGGAGCGCATCACGATGGCGCTCGCGCCGGCGTCCTCCAGCCGCTTCACGTTGTCGAGGTCGTCGACGAGCGGGGAGGCTCCGGGCATCAGGGGATGCGCGAGCTCGAGACCGAGGTAGCGCGTGGTCAGGTCCATGTCACTTCGCCTCCGGCTTCGCAGCCAACCGCCCGAGGGCGTTCAGTTTCTCCGTCGCTTCCGCGCGGGCCGTGCTCAGGAGCATCCGGAACCGGTCCGGGTCCCGCTGCTCGACCATCCGGAACCGGGTCTCGTTGCGCATGAAGACACCGATGTCCTCCTTCACCGGGCCGGAGTCCAGGATCAGCGTCCCTTCCTCGGGGGTGCGGCGGGGGTCGAAGCGGTAGAGCGGCCAGTACCCGGACGCGACCGCCTTCTGCTGCTGTGAGAGCTGCTGGGCCATGTCGTAGCCGTGGGCGATGCAGGGGCTGTACGCGATGATGATGGAGGGGCCGGGGAAGGCCTCGGCCTCGAGGAAGGCCTTGACCGTCTGGACGTCCTTGGTGCCCGCCCCGAAGGCGACGCGGGCGACGTAGGCGCCGCCATAGGCCATCGCCATCAGGCCCAGGTCCTTCTTGGGGATCGCCTTGCCTGCGATCGCGAACTTCGCGGAAGCGGCCCGGGGCGTCGCCTTCGACTGCTGGCCGCCGGTGTTGGAGTAGACCTCGGTGTCGAGGACCAGGATGTTCACGTCCTCCCCGAGCGAGAGCACGTGGTCGAGGCCGCCATAGCCGATGTCGTAGGCCCAGCCGTCGCCGCCCACGATCCAGACGCTCTTGTGGACGAGGTCGTCGGCCAGGACGGCCAGGGTCCGCGAGTAGCCGGTGTCGATGGAGCCGAGGCGCCTCTTGAGCTCGGCGACCCGGGCGCGCTGCGCTCCCACCTCGACCTCGGTGCGGCCCGACGTGCCGGCGAGGAGCTCGTCGGCGAGGACGCCGCCGAGCGGAGCGGAGAGCTTGGTCACCAGGTCGCGGGCCACGTCGCGCCGCTTGTCGAGCGCCAGCCGGAACCCGAGCCCGAACTCGGCATTGTCCTCGAAGAGCGAGTTGGCCCAGGCCGGGCCGCGCCCGTCGCGGTTGGTGGTGTACGGCGTGGTCGGCAGGTTGCCGCCGTAGATCGACGAGCAGCCTGTGGCGTTCGCGATCAGGGCTCGGTCGCCGAAGAGCTGCGTCATCAGCTTGATGTACGGCGTCTCGCCGCAGCCGGAGCAGGCGCCCGAGTACTCGAACAGCGGCTCCAGGAACTGGGTCCCCTTGACGTCCATCCGGAGCGCGGTGCGGTCTGGCTGGGGGAGCGCCAGGAAGAACTCGTAGTTGGCGCGCTCGGCCTCGCGGAGCGGCGCCTGCGGCGCCATGTCGAGCGCCTTGTGGCGCGGGTTCGAGCGGTCCTTGGCCGGGCAGACGACCCGGCAGAGCGTGCAGCCGGTGCAGTCCTCGGCGGCGACCTGGATCGTGAACGGCATCCCCTTGAAGTCGTCCGCCTTGTACGGGACCGACTTGAAGGTCGGCGGCGCGCCGGCGAGGCTGGCCTCGGGGTAGACGTTGGCGCGGATCGCCGCGTGCGGGCAGACCATCGTGCACTTGTTGCACTGGATGCAGAGGGCCGCGTCCCACACCGGGATCTCGGCGGCGATGTTCCGCTTCTCCCACTTCGCCGTGCCCATCGGCCAGGTACCGTCCGGCGGGAAGGCGCTGACCGGGAGGAGGTCGCCTTTGCCGGCGAGCAGCACCGCCGTGACCCGCTTCACGAAGTCGGGCGCCTTGTCCGAGACCACCGGCGGCCGCGGATGCCCGTCCGCCACGAGGTCCCGGGTCGGGACCGTCTCGAGGCGGGCCAGCGCCGCGTCCACGGCGGCGACGTTCTTCTCGACCTCGGCCTCGCCGCGCTTGCCGTAGGCGACCCGGATCGAGTCCTTGATCTTGGCGATCGCCTGCTCCTCGGGGAGGAGCCCGGAGAGCGCGAAGAAGCAAGTCTGCATGATGGTGTTGATGCGGCCGCCCAGGCCCACCTCGCGAGCGAGGCCGTAGGCGTCGATCACGTAGAACTTGAGCTTCTTGTCGAGGATCTGCTGCTGCATCTCGCGCGGCAGCTGGCCCCACACCTCCCCGGCCCCGTACGCCGAGTTCAGGAGGAACGTCCCGCCCGGTGCGGCCGCCTCGAGCATGTCGTACTGATCGAGGAGGCTGGACTGATGGCACGCCACGAACGACGCGCGGTCGAGGAGGTAGGCGGCGTGAATGGGGCGGGGGCCGAAGCGCAGGTGCGAGACGGTGACCGAGCCGGACTTCTTCGAGTCGTAGACGAAGTAGCCCTGCGCGTGGAGGGCCGTCCCCTCGGACAGGATCTTGATGGTGCTCTTGTTCGCGCTGACGGTGCCGTCGGCGCCGAGGCCGAAGAAGAGGGCGCCGGTCGCTCCGGTCGTGTCGAGGTCGAACAGATCGTCGAGCGCGAGAGACAGGTGCGTCACGTCGTCGACGATCCCCACGGTGAAGCGGCGCCGCGGCTTCTCCTTCGAGATCTCGTCGAGGACGGCCTTCACCATGCGCGGAGTGAACTCCTTGGAGGAGAGGCCGTACCGTCCGCCGACGACGCGGCCCGGGAGCGGCAGGTCCGTCCGGCCGTTCGCGCGGCCCTCATCGAGCGCGGCCAGGACGTCGAGGAGGAGCGGCTCGGCGGGGGCGCCGGGCTCCTTGGTCCGGTCGAGGACCGCGATGGAGCGGACCGTGGACGGGAGGGCGGCGAGGAACCGCTCCACCGGGAAGGGCCGGTAGAGGCGGACGGTGAGCGCTCCGACCTTCTCTCCCCGCTCTGCCAGCGACCTCACGGTCTCGGCCGCGGTCTCGGCTCCCGATCCCATGAGGACGACCACACGGTCGGCGTCGGCAGCCCCTTCGTACTCGACCAGACGGTAGCGGCGGCCCGTGCGCGCCGCGAAGCGCTCGAGCGTCTCCTCGACGATGCCGGTGACCGCCTCGTGGAACGGGTTGCACGCCTCACGGGCCTGGAAGAACGCATCCGGGTTCTGGGCCGTGCCGCGCAGGACCGGACGGTCGGGGCTGAGCGAGCGGCCCCGGTGCCCCGAAACGGCTCCGTCGTCGATCAGGGACCGGAGGTCGTCGTCGGAGAGGGGCGTCACCTCGTTCAGCTCGTGCGAGGTCCGGAAGCCGTCGAAGAAATGGAGGAAGGGCACCCGCGACGCGAGAGTCGCCATCTGGGCCACGCACGCCATGTCGTGCGCCTCCTGGACGGACGCCGCCGCGATCATGGCAAAGCCGGTCTGGCGGCACGCCATGACGTCGGAGTGGTCGCCGAAGATCGAGAGCGCGTGCGTCGCGACCGAGCGGGCCGCCACGTGCATCGTGAACGGCAGCAGCTCTCCGGCGATCTTGTACATGTTCGGGATCATCAGGAGGAGGCCCTGGGACGCCGTGAAGGTGCTCGCCAGCGAGCCGGCCTGGAGGGCTCCGTGCACCGCGCCGGCAGCGCCGGCCTCGGACTGCATCTCGACGACGCGCGGGATGGTGCCCCAGATGTTCGCCTTGTCCTTGGCGGCCCACTCGTCGGCCAGCTCGCCCATGGTGGACGACGGCGTGATCGGGTAGATCGCGAGGACCTCGTTCGTCCGGTAGGCGACCGATGCCGCCGCGGTGTTGCCGTCCCAGACCTCGGTCTTGGTCCCCATCGTTCACCCCTTCACGGTCATCACGGGCACGTCGGCGTGCCGGACGACCTGGTTCGTGGTCGAGCCGAATACCAGGAGGTCGATCGGGCTGCGCGCCGTGACCCCCATCACGATGATGCTGGCGCCGTGGCCCTTCACGGCGTCGAGGACGGCGCGCCAGGCCTTCCCGCCGGTGATCACCTCGTCGGTCGGGACGTTGCGCCGGACCTCCTCGGGAACCAGCGCGTGCAGGCCCTCCGCGGCCTTCTGCGTGACCATGCGCCGGTACTCCGGGATGTTGAAGTGCCCGAGCTCGTCCGGCTCGGGGCCGTCGGGGAACTGCTCGACGGCGTGGAGCACCACGAGCCGGGCCTTGGAAGCGCCCGCGATCGAGGCCGCGGTCTCGATCGCCTTCGCCGAGACGGGCGAGAGGTCCACGGGGCAGAGGACCGTCCCGAAGGGGGAGCCGTGCGTCCCCGGCGCGAGCTGGCGCGGGACCGTCAGCACCGGGCACCCTGCCCGGCGCAGGACCTTCTCGGCGACGGAGCCGAGCACGAGCCGCTCGAAGCCGGACAGACCGTGGGTCCCGAGGACGACCATCAGGACGCCGAGCGCCTCGGCCCGCTCCACGATCTTCCCCGCCGGGTCGCCCTCGGCGATCTCGACGTCGTCGAGCACCCACTCCTGGGCGGCCCGCCTGGCGAAGTCGCGGGCGCTGGCCAGCACCTTCTCCTTCGTGTCCGCCGGGATCGGTACGAGGTACGGCGTGAGGGCGGTCCAGGGGGGAACGGCCGACGTCACCGGATCGGGCAGGACGTGCAGCACGCGGACCTGGGCGCCGTAGAGCCGCGCCAACGCGACCGCAGCGTCCAGCGCGGCCGCGGACGCTTCGGAGAAGTCGATCGGGCAGAGGATCCTGCGTGGTGGTTGCATCGCCGGGAACGTAGCTTCCTTGAGGGGTTTGCAGCCATGATGCAGGCGTCTCAGAGATCGGAAACCGGCCTCGGTGGAGCCTCATGCGGGAGGAAGAGATGTCGATGGACTGGGTGGTGCGATTCGCCGACAAGCTCGCGACGGCCAGGGAAGCGGTCCAGGCGATCCCGGCCGGAACGCGGATCCTGATCGGCTCCGGCGCGGGGATTCCGAGCCGGCTCGTCAACGCGATGGTGGAGCACGGGACACATCTCCAGGGGAACGACGTCGTTCACCTCATGACGCTCGGCCCGGCTCCGTACGTGGCGCCTCACCTGGAGGGCCGGTTCCGGCACACGGCCTTCTTCATCGGGGCGAACGTGCGCTCCGCCGTGCACGAGGGGAGGGCCGACTTCATGCCGGTCTTCCTGTCGGAGATCCCGGAGCTGATCCAGTCGGGACGGGTGAAGGTGGACGTGGCGCTCGTTCAGGTGAGCCCGCCCGACCGGCACGGGCAGGTCAGCCTGGGCGTCTCGGTCGACATCGTGCGCGCCGCCGTGGACAACGCGAGCCTGATCCTGGCCGAGGTGAACCCGAAGATGCCGCGCACGCACGGCGACTCCTTCCTCCACGTCGACCGGATCGCGAGGCTCGTGCCCGTGGACGATCCCATCCCCGAGCTCACCAGCGAGCCCGCGGACGACGTCACCAGCGAGATCGGCCGGAACGTCGCCTCCCTGATCGTCGACGGCTCCACGCTCCAGATGGGGATCGGGAAGATCCCGGACGCCGTGCTCGCGTCGCTCTTCGACCGGCACCACCTCGGGGTCCATACCGAGATGCTGTCGGACGGGGTCATGCGGCTCGCCGAGGCCGGCGTCATCGACGGCTCGAAGAAGACGCTCCTCCCCGGGAAGCTGGTGACCTCGTTCCTCATGGGAAGCCGCGCGCTGTACGACTGGGTGGACGACAACCCGCTGATCGAGATGCGGTCCACGCGCTTCACGAACGACCCGTTCACCATCGCGCGCAACGACCGGATGGTGGCGATCAACGCGGCGCTCGCGGTGGATCTCACCGGGCAGGTGGCCGCCGACACGCTGATGGGCCGCTTCTTCTCCGGCATCGGCGGCCAGGTCGACTTCATTCGCGGCGCGGCGCGCAGCCGCGGCGGGCGGCCGATCATCGCCCTCCCCTCGACGGCCAAGGACGGAGCGGTGAGCCGCATCCAGCCGGCGCTCGGCGAGGGGGCCGGGATCGTCACGAGCCGGGGCGACGTCCACTACGTCGTCACCGAGTACGGTGTCGCGGACCTGTGGGGCAAGAACATCCGGGAGCGCGCCAACGCCCTGATCGGAATCGCCCACCCGACGTTCCGCTCCGAGCTCCTGGCGTCGGCCCGCGATCGCCGGTACGTCTTCGTCCGCGACGAGTCTCCAGCGCCGGCCCCCTCGTGAGCCTCCAGGAGTCGGTGCTCGATCTGGCGGTCGCGGCGCTCGGAGGCCTCGCGGTGGGAATCGAGCGCGAATGGACGGCCCGGGTCGACAACCGGGGGCCCCGCTTCGCCGGGATCCGCACCTTCCTCCTGCTCGGGCTCCTGGGCGGGCTCGGCGCCGTGCTCGCCCGGGAGGGGCACGTCGCGCTCGCGGCCGTCCTCCCGGGGGCCGGTGCGCTCCTCGCCGTGGCGGCGTACGTGGTCCGCGCCGGCTCGGGGGACGTCGACGGCACCACGGAGGTCGCGGCCATCGTCGTCCTGGCGACGGGGCTCCTGGCGGGGTCCGGTCAGCTCGTCCTGGCGAGCGGTCTCTTCGCGGCGGTCGCCCTGGTGCTGGCGGAGCGAGGACAGCTCCACGCGCTCGTCCTCCGGATCAAGTCCGAGGAGCTCCAGGCGGGCGCCAGGTTCGCGGTGCTCGCGCTCGTCGTGCTGCCGCTCCTGCCGGCTGGACCGTTCGGGCCCGAGCCGGGCGTGCGTCCTCGCGAGCTGTGGGCCCTCGTCCTCGTCTTCGCCGGCGTCAGCTTCGTGGGCGTCGTGGCCGTGCGGGCCGCGGGCCCGGGGCGCGGGTACGGCGTCGCCGGGCTCCTCGGGGGAGTCGTCTCCTCCACGGTCGCGACGCTTCAGCTGGCCCGCGAGAGCCGGTCGAGCGAAGGCTCCGGCGCCGCGCTCGGGATGGGCGTCCTCGCGGCCTGCGCCATCCTGCCGCTCCGGGTGCTCGCGCTCTGCGCGTTCCTGAACGCCGCGCTCGCGCGCGCCACGCTGAAGGTGCTGGCGATCCCGATCGCGGTCGCGGCCGGCGTGACGGTCATCGCCTACCTCCGGACCCGGCACGGTGAAGGCGAGGTCGAGGGGCCGCGTAATCCGCTCCGTCTCGGATCCGCCGTGGCGATGGCGCTGGGGTTCCAGGCCGTGCTGTACGCCCTGAGCTTCGCCCGCTCCGAGTTCGGATCGACGGGCCTCTTCTGGTCCGGCGCGGTCCTCGGGCTGACCGACATGGACGCCCTCACCTACTCGATGGTGACCATCGCCCGGACCGACCCGGTGGTGCACGTCGCCGCCCGGGCCCTCGCGCTCGGCATCGCGTCGAACACGCTCCTCAAGGCCGCTCTCGCGGTCGTGGTCGGTCGAGGTGTCTTCAGGCGCGTCGTCGGGCTCGGGCTCGTGGGCTACGCCGCCGCGAGCGTTCTCGGGCTCGCCCTCGCGCGCTGAGCCCGGCAGATTGATGCAGCTGGCCTATGGTCCGCAGGTCGCCCCGGAGCCAACCTAGGCCAGCACTCGGACCAGCGGTTTCGCGGGTCTGGAAGGGGGATCGGGACATGCAGGCTCGAACGCGTTTGATGATCCTGGCGCTCACCGGGGCCACGCTCCTTTCGATCTCGCCGCGGCTCTGCGCCGCGCCGGGAGAGCCGGCCACGGTGGTGAGGTCGTCCGGCGGGGGGAGGGTGACCCCGGCGGCCAGCCACGAGCTGTATCCGGAGAGCGCGCGGGAGGCGTACCTGTCGCCGGAGCAGATCGCCTACATCCGGCCCGGCCTCAAGCTGAAGGTGAACTCGGTGACCATCCCCGCGGACCGGCGTCCGGTGGTCGACCTGACGATCACCGACGACTTCGACCAGCCGCTCGACCGGCTGGGGAAGGTGACGCCGGGCGTCATCTCGATCAGCCTGATCGCGGCCTGGTGGGACGACACCGCCAAGCAGTACACCGCGTACACCACGCGGGTCCAGACGAGCCCCATCACGAACGTGTCGGCGACCCAGGCCGGCGCCGACTCGGGCGGCACCTGGACCGACGCGCTCGGCACCTCGAAGTACCAGTTCCGGACCGCGCTGCCCGCGACCTTCGACCAGACGAAGACCCACACGATCGGCATCTACTCGACGCGGAACATGACCGACATCGTCGGCAAGAACTACTACGCGAACGTCGAGTACGACTTCCGGCCGGACGGGAAGGCCGTCACCGAGAAGTGGGCGAACATGACGGACACGGGGGTGGCGAGCTGCGCCAACTGCCACGACCCGCTCGCGGCTCACGGCGGCTCGCGCCGGGACGTCAAGCTCTGCGTGCTGTGCCACACGCCGCAGACGACCGACCCGGACACGGGCAACACGGTCGACATGAAGGTGATGATCCACAAGATCCACACCGGCGACAACCTGCCGAGCGTCAAGGCCGGCAAGCCGTACGTCATCATCGGGAACGCGCAGTCGGTCAACGACTACTCGACCGTCGCGTACCCGCACGACCTGCGCAACTGCGTCAGCTGCCACGAGAAGGGCCTCATCGACTCGACCAGCTACGCGACCCGCCCGACCCGCGCCACGTGCGGCTCGTGCCACGACGACGTCGACTGGGTGACCGGAAAGAACCACGAGGCCGGCCCGCAGCTCGACGACAAGACCTGCGGCAGGTGCCATTCGCCCCAGGGCGACCGGGAGTGGGACGTCTCGGTCGTCGGAGCCCACACCATCCCGGTGCGCTCCAAGCAGCTCAAGGGCCTCAAGATGGAGATCCTCGACGTGACGGGCGGCGGAGCGGACAAGAAGCCGACGGTGACGTTCAAGCTGACGAACGCGGCCGGCTCCATCATCGACCCGACCACGTTCCCGGGCACGATCTCCTTCAAGTTCGGCGGCCCGACCAAGGACGTGACCGGCAAGGCCGTGGCGGACTTCGCGGCCTACGTGACGAGCGCGGCCAAGGCGAGCGCCACCGGCCCCTTCACGGGGACCTTCAACGGCACCATCGCGACCCACCCCTCGACGGTCGCGCTTCCGGCCAACGCGGCCGGCACCTGGACCGCGACCGTGGACGTCCGGCAGGCGATCACGCTCAACCCGGCGCCCCGCGCCGGCGCTTCGGTCAACGAGGCGGCGTTCAACCCGATCAAGCGGTTCGTCGTATCCGAGGCGGGGCCGGTCGCGCGCCGGAACGTGGTGAGCCTCGACAAGTGCAACAAGTGCCACGACGGGCTGGTGCTCCACGGCGGCCAGCGTTTCGCCATCGACGAGTGCGTGGTCTGCCACAACCCGAACGAGACCGACGCCGTCCGCCGTCCCGCGAACCTGGGGCCGGCCGAGTCCGTCGACTTCAAGCGGATGATCCACCGGATCCACACGGGCGAGGAGCTGACCCAGGACTTCACGATCTACGGCTTCGGCAACGTCGCGATCCCGTTCAACGAGGTGCTGTACCCGGGTGACCGCCGGAACTGCGTGGCCTGTCACACCAGCGCGGCGACCGCGAACATCCCGACGCCGGTCGGGACGCTCGGCACGCCGACGCTCCGCGACTACTTCTCGCCGATGGGGCCTGGGACGACGGCGTGCCTGGGCTGCCACGACAACCGGGACGCGGCGGCGCACGCGTACATCAACACGGCGACGTTCGGGGAGGCATGCGCGACGTGCCACGGAGCGAACTCGGAGTGGTCGGTCGCCAAGGTCCACGCGCGGTAGGCGGGAGCGGGGGGCGGCGAAAGCCGCCCCCCGGCCCTTTCAGAACGCCATGAAGACGAACAGAGAGCTGAGGAGACGAACGTGAAGAGCCTCGCGTCTCTCGGAGCCGTGATGCTGCTGCTGGGGAGCCCGGCGCTTGGGAGCCCCCGGGCGCAGGAAGAGAAGGCGGCGGCGGGCCCTGCGTGCGCGGAGTGCCACGCGGAGCAGGCGGCGGCCAGCCCGGGGAACCCGCACCTGAGGGTGTCGAACGACCTGGTGTGCGCCAGCTGCCACGGGGACGCGTCGGCGCACGCGGCGGCGGCGGGGCAGGAGCCCGTGCCGTACAACGGGAGGGGTGCTCGGGGCACGGTGCAATGCGCCACGTGCCACAAGGAGTCGAAGGAGAACCGGTCGTACCGGGCGGGAGCGCACGCGACGGGAGACACGGTGAACTGCGGGACGTGCCACTCGATCCACACGCCGGACGCCAAGACGGCGCACCTGATGGCGAAGCCGCAGCTGGTGCTGTGCGGCAGCTGCCACCGGGACGCGGCGACGTCGTTCAAGAGCAAGCCGTACGGGCACCGGATCGGGCGTGGGGGCATGGAGTGCAGCTCCTGCCACGACCCGCACGGACGGATGGGGAAGGATGGGATCCTGAATCGGGGAGTGTCGGGCGAGCTGCCGTGCCTGACGTGCCACACGGAGAAGCGGGGCCCGAACGTGTTCGAGCACGTGAACGGGGTGACGGGGGACTGCCTGACGTGCCACGAGGCGCACGGGTCGTCGAACCCGAAGCGGCTGACGCGAGCGACGGTGAAGTCGCTCTGCCTGGAATGCCACTCGGCGTTCACGGCGGCGCAGCTGGGATCGCAGCCGCCGTCGATCCACGACCTGACGGGGCCGCGCTACGCCAACTGCACCGTGTGCCACGTGGCCGTACACGGCTCCCAGCGCTCGCCGGCGCTGCTGAAGTAGGGAGGACAGGACGATGAGAGCCGGCTTCCTACGGATGGTGCTCCCGGTGGCGCTGATGGCCACGACGGGCGGGACGGCGACAGGACAGACGACCCCGATCGACGTCGAGGTGGGATACCGGTTCCTCGACCTGACGGGGAGCAACGAGATGTACCGCACGCAGGTCAACGAGCGGCACGGATTCCTGGTGCGCTCGATGAACCTGCTGACGGAGGGACCGAAAGGGGTGACGGACCGGATCCGGCTGGACGTGAGCGACCTGGGTGCGGGACCTGGTGGGGCGCTGCGGCTGGAGACGGGGAAGGGGGAGGCGTGGGCTCTGCGGCTCACGTGGCGGCGAGCGGAGCAGTTCAGCGCTCTGCCTGGATTCGCCAACCCGCTCCTGGCCACGGGGACGGTACCGGGACAGCACATCGTGAACCGGGTCAGGAACATGGTGGACGCGGAGCTCGAGGTACTGCCTGGCAAGGCGATCACGCCGCTTTTGGGATACAGCTGGAACCAGCTGGTGGGGCCCGGTCAGACGACGTACACCGTGGGACAGGACGAGTTCCGGCTGGGACAGGACCTGGCGTCGACGGAGCAGGAGCTCCGTGTCGGCGTGGCGTTCCGGAGCGGGCCGGTGTCGGGACGGATCGTGCAGGGCTGGCGCAAGCTGAGCGAGCACGAGACGCTGTATCTGGCCACGGGAGCGGGGCCTGGGAACAACTCGTTCTCGTACTTCGACGTGAACCCGTCGCTGACGAGCTTCCAGCGGTCGGGGGAGACGACGATGAACTCGCCGGTGACCAACGCGCTGGTGAGGGGAGAGCTGGGGCCGGTGAGGCTCCTCGGGTCGTACGTCCGGGCGAACGCGGGAACGGATTCGGGCGAGAGCGAGGCCCTGAGCGGATCGCTGGTGTCGTACGGGCTGAACCGGTTCTTCAAGGGGCTGACCGAGACGACGTCGTCGCGGGCGGACCTCAGGTACTGGAAGGGGACGGTGCGAGCGGAGGCGACGATCCTGTCGTACGCGGACGTGACGGCGGGGTACGGGCAGCGGCACCGGGAGCTGGACGGACGGGACCTGGTGGAGAGCCTGTACACGGAGACGACGCTGTTCTCGGGGTTCGACAAGAAGGACGTGCAGACGCTGCTGGAGGCGCGGACGGCGATCGAGCGGACGGAGAAGACCGTGGACGGGACGCTGATCCTGCGGCCGATCACGGGGCTGACGCTGCGCGGCGGGGCGTCGCAGACGAAGGAAGAGCTCACGGTGGTGGCGGACCTCGCGGAGATCGTGGTGCCGGGGAGCCAGGGTGGCGTGTTCGAGCGGACGGTGAAAGGGATCTTCGGAGGCGTGCTGTACACGGTCAGGCCGCTGGGGCTGACGGTGGGCGGGGACGTGCGCCGGGACCGCTCGGACGACCCGGTGACGCGGATGGACTACACGCAGCGGACGCGGAGCCGGATGAGGATCGCGTGGGGGCTGAAGGACCGGGTGACGGTGTCGGGGAGCTTCGCGCAGACGGACGTGGAGAACGACCAGCCGACGGTGCTGTACGGCAGCCGGATGAGAGAGGTCGGTGGCGGGGTCGAGGGCGTGCCGCTGAAGGGCGTGAGCCTGAGGCTGATGGGGTCGCGGTACACGGTGGACTCCACGGCGCGGGCTCGGGTGCCGCACGACTTCACGGACTTCGTGTCGGCGCACGCCGAGAACGGGCTGTCGTGGGAGGGGGGCCTGACGCTCTCGCTCTTCGACCCGTTCACGCTGGACGCCAGCTACCTGTGGTTCGACAACAAGGGGACGGTGCCGTTCACGCTGGAGAGGATCCGGGCGCGCGGGGACGTGTGGCTGTCCAAGAGCGTGGGCACGGCCTTCGAGTGGAGCCGTGACCGGTACACCGAGGGAGTGAACCTGTACGGGAGCTACGTGGCCAACCGGTACGGGATCTTCCTGAAGCTCCGTCAGTAGAGGATCCGGCGCGAGGGGGGGCCTGGCGGCCGTCGCTCGACGACGGCTACCGGGCCTCTCTCCTTTTCCGGCGGGCCCGGCCGCGCGGCGCCAGCGCTCCCCGACGGCGTCCTGACGAGCCTCGCGACGTTTTGATGCAGCTTGCCCATAGTGGGCGCGGCCGTCCGGGCGCACCATCTATCCGAAGCTCGGACCCGACGCCAGTCATAGGCCTTGCGGGTCCGGAGGAGGACGGGCCCATGAAGGCTCTGACGCGGTTGGTGGTCCTGGCGTTCACAGCTTCTTCGCTCCTGGCGGTCTCGCCGCGGCTGTACGCCGCGCCCGGGGAACCGATCTCGGTGGTGCGGTCGTCGGGCGGCGGAGCGGTCACTCCGGCCGCGAGCCACGACCTCTACCCCGCGAGCGCGAAGGAAGCCTACCTGTCACCGGAGCAGATCAACTACATCCGTCCCGGCCTGAAGCTGAAGGTGAACTCGGTCACGATCGGCGCCGACCGGCGCCCGGTGGTCGACCTGACGATCACCGACGACTTCGACCAGCCTCTCGACAGGCTGGGGAAGGTGACGCCGGGCGTCATCTCGATCAGTCTGATGGCGGCGTGGTGGGACAACACCGCGAAGCAGTACACGGCGTACACGACCCGCGTGCAGACGAGCCCGATCACCGGCGTCTCGGCGACGCAGGCCGGCACGGACTCGAACGGCACGTGGACCGACGTCTCGGTCGGGAACTCGAAGTACCAGTTCCGGACCGCGCTGCCCGCGACGTTCGACCAGACGAGGACGCACACCATCGGCATCTACTCGACGCGGAACATGACCGACATCGTCGGGAAGAACTACTACGCGAACGTCGAGTACGACTTCCGGCCGGACGGCAAGCCCGTCACGGAGCAGTGGGCGAGCATGACGATCACCGGCGTGGCGAGCTGCGCGAACTGCCACGATCCGCTCTCGGCTCACGGCGGCTCGCGGCGTGACGTCAAGCTCTGCGTGATGTGCCACACGCCGCAGACGATCGACCCCGACACCGGGAACACCGTCGACATGAAGGTGATGATCCACAAGATCCACCGGGGCGTGAACCTCCCGAGCGTGAAGGCGGGGACGCCGTACGTGATCATCGGGAACGCGCAGTCGGTCCACGACTTCTCCGGCGTCGGGTACCCGCAGGACATGCGGAACTGCCAGACCTGCCACGAGGCCGGCGCCGCCGACGCGGCGACCTTCTCCTCGCGTCCCACCCGCGCGGCCTGCGGCTCCTGCCACGACGACGTCAACTGGGTGACCGGCGCCAACCACGACCCGGGCGCGCAGCTCGACGACACGAAGTGCTCGGAGTGCCACTCGCCTCAGGGCGACAAGGACTGGGACCTCTCGGTCAAGGGAGCGCACGTCGTTCCGACCGACGCGAAGCAGCTCAAGGGGCTGAAGGTCGAGATCGTCGGCGTGACCGACCTCCTGCCCGACAAGAAGCCGACCATCACCTTCAAGCTGACGAACGGCGACGGCTCGATCGTCGATCCGACCACCTTCCCGGGGAACATCTCGTTCCGTGTGGGCGGTCCGACGAAGGGCCCCAACGGCTTCGCGGTGGCCGACTTCGCGGCGTACATCTCGACGACGGCGAAGGCGAACGCGGCGGGCGCGTTCGTGGGAACGTTCAACGGCACGCTCGGTACGCACGTCTCGACGGTGGCGATCCCGGCCAATGCGGCGGGCACCTGGACCGTCAGCGCGGACGTGCGGCGGCCCATCACCCTGAGCCCGAAGCCCCGCACGGCCACGTCGGTGAACGAGGCGGCGCTCAACCCGATCAAGCGGGTGGTCGTCTCCGAGGCCGGCCCCGTCGCGAGGCGCACGGTCGTCAGCATCGACAAGTGCAACAAGTGCCACGAGCGGCTCGCGCTCCACGGCGGTCAGCGGCTCCTCATCGACGAGTGCGTGATCTGCCACAACCCGAACACGACCGACAACCAGACCCCGGTCAAGGAGTCGGTCGACTTCAAGCGGATGATCCACCGGATCCACACCGGTGAGGAGCTCACCCAGATCTACCAGATCGGGAACGGCGGCTTCAACGAAGTGCTCTATCCGGGCGATCGCCGCAACTGCGTGACGTGCCATTCGAGCGCGGCGACGGCGAACCTGCCTGTGGTCGCGGGCGCGATCGACACGCCCACCCTCAAGGACTGGTACTCGCCGATGGGGCCTGGGACGACGGCGTGCCTGGGCTGCCACGACAACCGGGACGCGGCGGCGCACGCGTACATCAACACGGCGACGTTCGGGGAGGCATGCGCGACGTGCCACGGAGCGAACTCGGAGTGGTCGGTCGCCAAGGTCCACGCGCGGTAGGCGGGAGCGGGGGGCGGCGAAAGCCGCCCCCCGGCCCTTTCAGAACGCCATGAAGACGAACAGAGAGCTGAGGAGACGAACGTGAAGAGCCTCGCGTCTCTCGGAGCCGTGATGCTGCTGCTGGGGAGCCCGGCGCTTGGGAGCCCCCGGGCGCAGGAAGAGAAGGCGGCGGCGGGCCCTGCGTGCGCGGAGTGCCACGCGGAGCAGGCGGCGGCCAGCCCGGGGAACCCGCACCTGAGGGTGTCGAACGACCTGGTGTGCGCCAGCTGCCACGGGGACGCGTCGGCGCACGCGGCGGCGGCGGGGCAGGAGCCCGTGCCGTACAACGGGAGGGGTGCTCGGGGCACGGTGCAATGCGCCACGTGCCACAAGGAGTCGAAGGAGAACCGGTCGTACCGGGCGGGAGCGCACGCGACGGGAGACACGGTGAACTGCGGGACGTGCCACTCGATCCACACGCCGGACGCCAAGACGGCGCACCTGATGGCGAAGCCGCAGCTGGTGCTGTGCGGCAGCTGCCACCGGGACGCGGCGACGTCGTTCAAGAGCAAGCCGTACGGGCACCGGATCGGGCGTGGGGGCATGGAGTGCAGCTCCTGCCACGACCCGCACGGACGGATGGGGAAGGATGGGATCCTGAATCGGGGAGTGTCGGGCGAGCTGCCGTGCCTGACGTGCCACACGGAGAAGCGGGGCCCGAACGTGTTCGAGCACGTGAACGGGGTGACGGGGGACTGCCTGACGTGCCACGAGGCGCACGGGTCGTCGAACCCGAAGCGGCTGACGCGAGCGACGGTGAAGTCGCTCTGCCTGGAATGCCACTCGGCGTTCACGGCGGCGCAGCTGGGATCGCAGCCGCCGTCGATCCACGACCTGACGGGGCCGCGCTACGCCAACTGCACCGTGTGCCACGTGGCCGTACACGGCTCCCAGCGCTCGCCGGCGCTGCTGAAGTAGGGAGGACAGGACGATGAGAGCCGGCTTCCTACGGATGGTGCTCCCGGTGGCGCTGATGGCCACGACGGGCGGGACGGCGACAGGACAGACGACCCCGATCGACGTCGAGGTGGGATACCGGTTCCTCGACCTGACGGGGAGCAACGAGATGTACCGCACGCAGGTCAACGAGCGGCACGGATTCCTGGTGCGCTCGATGAACCTGCTGACGGAGGGACCGAAAGGGGTGACGGACCGGATCCGGCTGGACGTGAGCGACCTGGGTGCGGGACCTGGTGGGGCGCTGCGGCTGGAGACGGGGAAGGGGGAGGCGTGGGCTCTGCGGCTCACGTGGCGGCGAGCGGAGCAGTTCAGCGCTCTGCCTGGATTCGCCAACCCGCTCCTGGCCACGGGGACGGTACCGGGACAGCACATCGTGAACCGGGTCAGGAACATGGTGGACGCGGAGCTCGAGGTACTGCCTGGCAAGGCGATCACGCCGCTTTTGGGATACAGCTGGAACCAGCTGGTGGGGCCCGGTCAGACGACGTACACCGTGGGACAGGACGAGTTCCGGCTGGGACAGGACCTGGCGTCGACGGAGCAGGAGCTCCGTGTCGGCGTGGCGTTCCGGAGCGGGCCGGTGTCGGGACGGATCGTGCAGGGCTGGCGCAAGCTGAGCGAGCACGAGACGCTGTATCTGGCCACGGGAGCGGGGCCTGGGAACAACTCGTTCTCGTACTTCGACGTGAACCCGTCGCTGACGAGCTTCCAGCGGTCGGGGGAGACGACGATGAACTCGCCGGTGACCAACGCGCTGGTGAGGGGAGAGCTGGGGCCGGTGAGGCTCCTCGGGTCGTACGTCCGGGCGAACGCGGGAACGGATTCGGGCGAGAGCGAGGCCCTGAGCGGATCGCTGGTGTCGTACGGGCTGAACCGGTTCTTCAAGGGGCTGACCGAGACGACGTCGTCGCGGGCGGACCTCAGGTACTGGAAGGGGACGGTGCGAGCGGAGGCGACGATCCTGTCGTACGCGGACGTGACGGCGGGGTACGGGCAGCGGCACCGGGAGCTGGACGGACGGGACCTGGTGGAGAGCCTGTACACGGAGACGACGCTGTTCTCGGGGTTCGACAAGAAGGACGTGCAGACGCTGCTGGAGGCGCGGACGGCGATCGAGCGGACGGAGAAGACCGTGGACGGGACGCTGATCCTGCGGCCGATCACGGGGCTGACGCTGCGCGGCGGGGCGTCGCAGACGAAGGAAGAGCTCACGGTGGTGGCGGACCTCGCGGAGATCGTGGTGCCGGGGAGCCAGGGTGGCGTGTTCGAGCGGACGGTGAAAGGGATCTTCGGAGGCGTGCTGTACACGGTCAGGCCGCTGGGGCTGACGGTGGGCGGGGACGTGCGCCGGGACCGCTCGGACGACCCGGTGACGCGGATGGACTACACGCAGCGGACGCGGAGCCGGATGAGGATCGCGTGGGGGCTGAAGGACCGGGTGACGGTGTCGGGGAGCTTCGCGCAGACGGACGTGGAGAACGACCAGCCGACGGTGCTGTACGGCAGCCGGATGAGAGAGGTCGGTGGCGGGGTCGAGGGCGTGCCGCTGAAGGGCGTGAGCCTGAGGCTGATGGGGTCGCGGTACACGGTGGACTCCACGGCGCGGGCTCGGGTGCCGCACGACTTCACGGACTTCGTGTCGGCGCACGCCGAGAACGGGCTGTCGTGGGAGGGGGGCCTGACGCTCTCGCTCTTCGACCCGTTCACGCTGGACGCCAGCTACCTGTGGTTCGACAACAAGGGGACGGTGCCGTTCACGCTGGAGAGGATCCGGGCGCGCGGGGACGTGTGGCTGTCCAAGAGCGTGGGCACGGCCTTCGAGTGGAGCCGTGACCGGTACACCGAGGGAGTGAACCTGTACGGGAGCTACGTGGCCAACCGGTACGGGATCTTCCTGAAGCTCCGTCAGTAGAGGATCCGGCGCGAGGGGGGGCCTGGCGGCCGTCGCTCGACCCGCACGCGGGCGTCGACGACACAGGTCCCCTTCTCGAGCACCTTCACCGGGTTCAGGTCGACCTCGGCCACCTCGGGGGCGATCGAGAGAAGCGCGGAGAGGCGCAGCAGCGTCTCCTTGAGAGCGGCCTCGTCGGCACGCGGCGCCCCCCGGAAGCCCCGCAGCAGGCGCGTTCCCTTCACTTCCTCGAGCATCTCGGCGGCGTCGCGGTCGGTGAGCGGGTGGATGCGGAAGGTGATGTCCCCCCACAGCTCGACGAGCGTGCCGCCGCTGCCGTAGCCGACGAGCGGGCCGAAGAGCGGGTCCCACACCGCGCCGATCATCACCTCGGCCCCCTCGGTCACCATCTCCTGGACGAGCGCCGCCTGGAGGCCCTCCCCGAGACGGTTCTTCATCTCCGCGAACGCCTCGCGAACGGCGGTACCGCTCTCGAGACCGAGCCTTACGCCGCCCACGTCGCTCTTGTGCAGGATCTTCGGTCCAACGGCCTTCATCACGACAGGCAGTCCGATCTCCTGGGCGGCCCTGGCTGCGCTCCGCAGGCTGTGGACCAGCCGGGCCTCCGCGGCCGCGATCCCGGCCCCGCGCAGGAGGTCCTGGGCCTCGATCGGCGTCAACCACCCTCCGCCCCGCGTGATCGCCTTGTCGACGATCCAGCGGATCTCGGTCTCCTTGATGTCGGGGAACGGGACGATCTCCCCGGGTGTCTTCCGCCGCCATTCGGCGTACGTGGCGATCTTCCCGAGCGCCGCCACGCCGCGCTCCGGGAAGGGGTAGCAGGGCAGGGCCGAGAGCGCGGCGGGCACACCCTTCGAGCTGATGAACGTGGTCAGGACGGGCTTCCCGCGCGCCTCCCGGGCCCCCGCCACGATCGCCTCGGCCACTTCGTCGGCGCCGGTCGGAAGGGGCGGGATGAACAGGACGATCGCCGCGTCGACGCGCTCGTCCGCGAGGAGGAGCTCGAGGGCATGGCGGTATTGGTCGGCGGTGGCCGAGGCGATCATGTCGACGGGGTTGCCGCAGCTGGCCGCGGCCGGGAGCAGCTTGCGGAGCGCCGTGACGGTGGGTGGAGAGAGCTCCGGTACCTCGAGGCCGTGGGCCGTGCAGGCATCGGTGGCCAGGATGCCGGGTCCGCCCGCGTTCGTCAGGATCGCGACCCGCCGGCCTGCCGGGAGGGGCTCGTGGGCGAGGAACGACGCCACGTCGAAGAGCTCCTCGAGCGTGTCCGTCCGGATGATCCCGGCCTGGCGGAAGAGGGCCTCCGTGGCCCGGTCGCTCGCCGCGAGAGAGCCGGTGTGGGAGGAGGCGGCGCGCGCTCCCGCTGCCGTGCGGCCTGCTTTCACCGCGACGATCGGCTTGGTCCGCGCGACCCGCCGGGCCAGCTCGCCGAACCGCCGCGGGTTTCCGAAGCTCTCGAGGTAGAGGAGGATGACGTCCGTCCGGTCGTCCTCGGCCCAGTACTGGATCAGGTCGTTCCCGGAGACGTCCGCCTTGTTGCCCACCGAGACGAACGAGGAGAAGCCGAGACCGAGCTTGCTGGCCTGGTCCAGGATCGCGTAGCCGAGCGCGCCGCTCTGGCTGGACATCGCGATCCGGCCCAGCGGGGGGGAGACCGGTACGAACGTGGCGTTCAGCTGGACGCTGGGCTCCGTCGAGAGGAGGCCCATGCAGTTCGGGCCGATCATCCGGATCCCGGCGGCCCGGATCTTCTCGACGATCGCGGCCTCGTGTACCCGGCCCTCCGGGCCCGTCTCCGCGAAACCGGCGGTGATGACGATGACCGCGCGGACACCCTTGGCGATGCAGTCGTCGACGATCCCGTCGATCGCGGCGGCCGGGGCCACCAGGACGGCGAGGTCGACGTCTCCAGGGACGTCCGTGACGCGCGGAACGGCCGGGACGCCGTTCACCTCGCTCGCCGTCGGGTGCACCACGTGGAGGCGGCCCTTGAAGGACTTGAGGTTGCCGAGGAGCATCGCGCCGATCGTCCCGGGCTGGCGGCTCGCCCCGACCACGATGACGCTCTCGGGCTGGAAGAACGGACGGAGCGACGCGGATGCGGCCTTCTGCGAGCGCTCCGCCGCCCGCTCCTCGTAGCGTGGGGTCCGCTCCAGGGACAGCGACGTCCGGCAGACCCCGGAGACCATCCGCTCCGCCACGTCGAGGCCGGAGGAGCGGAAGACCTTTCGCATCTTCACGTTCTCGGGCAACGTGTCGGCGTCGAAGTACCGGATCCCCTTCGTGACGGCGATGTCGGCGAGGCGCTCCAGCAGGCGTGTGCCGAGCCCGTGGCCCTGGAGGTCGTCCAGGATCGAGAACGCGACCTCCGCACGGTCCTTCCGCTCCGCGTCCCGGATGAAGCGCGCGCCCCCCACCATCTCGCCCCCCGCCTCGGCCACCAGGGCGAAGTGGTTCTCGTAGTCGACGTGCGAGAGGTACTCGAGCATCTTCGCGTCGGGGCTCTTCGGGATGGTGAAGAACCGGAAGAAGAGGCTCTCCTGCGAGAGCTTGGAGTAGTACTCCTGGAGAGCCCCGGAGTCCTCCTCGCGGATCGGCCGCAGGCGGATGGTCGAGCCGTCCTTCAGGACGACGTCGGATTCGAGCGACGCCGGATATTCGGACATGCCTCGATCGTAGTCTCCGGGGAGCCCTGCCGCCAGGAGCCGCACGAGGAGCGGAGATGCTACCGTTCGATCGATGAAGAGCGTCCTCGCGGTCGGGGTCGGGGGATTCGCCGGTGCGATAGCCCGCTACGCCGTGAACCTCGGGATCGGGGCTCTCTGGACGCGCTCCTTCCCGCTCGCGACGTTCCTCATCAACGTCTCGGGCTCGTTCCTGCTCGGCTTCTTCTCGGTCTGGGCGGCGGAGCGGGCCAGCGTCGGACCGGCGCTTCGCCTCCTGGTAGGCACGGGGTTCGTCGGCGCCTACACGACGTTCTCGACGTTCGAGCTCGAGACCGAGCGGCTGGCGTCCGGCGGGGCGCTGGGCTGGGCCGCCGTGAACGTGGCCGCGTCGGTGGCGGCGGGGTTCGTCGCGGTTCGCCTCGGAATGCACGCGGCGCGCTGAGCCGCGGCGTCACCAGAGCGCGAGCTGCTCCCAGGGACGCCGGAAGGCTGCGGTGGAGAGGCTCGGTGTGCGGGCGCCGTGCGTCTCCAGCCCGAGCCGCCGGCACGACACCGTGAAGAGGGACTCGATCTGGGCGGCGATCGCCCCTTCGCCCCGCATCCTCGAGCCGAACGACGGGTCGTTCATGCGTCCGCCCCTCATCGAGCGGACCAGCGACAGGACCTTGTCCTTCCGGAGCGGCCGGTGCCGCTCGAGCCAATCCGTGAAGAGAGGCAGCACGGCATGGGGCAGACGGAGCGGGACGTAGCCCGCCCGGCGCGCTCCCGCGTCGTGCGCGGCCGCCAGGATCGCCGGGATCTCGTGGTCGTTCAGCCCCGGGATGACGGGCGCGGTCATGACCCCGCACGGGATGCCGGCGGCGGAGAGCGCGCGAAGCGCCGCGAGCCGGTTCGCGGGCGTCGAGGCGCGTGGCTCGAGGTCGCGCGAAAGGCCCACGTCGAGCGTGGTGATCGAGAGGAACACGGTCGCGGCGCCTTGGCGCGCCAGCTCCTCGAGCACGTCGACGTCCCGGGTCACGAGGTCGTTCTTCGTGACGATCCCGACCGGGTTCCGGAACTCGGCCAGGACCTCCAGGCAGCGCCGCGTCAGCCGCAGACGCCGTTCGACGGGCTGGTAGCAGTCCGTCACGCCGCTCATGACGATCACCTGCGGCTTCCAGCGAGGGGACGAGAGCTCGGCGCGGAGCAGCTCAGGCGCGCGTTCCTTCACGACGATCCGGGTCTCGAAGTCGAGGCCGGGCGAGAAGCCGAGGTACTCGTGGGTGGGCCGGGCGTAGCAATACGCGCAGCCGTGCTCGCAGCCGCGATACGGGTTGAGGCTGGCGTCGAAGCCGATGTCGGGGCTGTCGTTGAAGGTGATCGCGGTCCTGGAGACATCGGCCAGCAGCACCGTCGCCGGGCCGGGGCCGTCGTCGGGCTCCGCTTCCGGGTCGGGCTCGTAGCGGAGACGCTCGAAGCGATTCGGTGGATTGCCTGCGGCGCCGCGTCCCTGGACTTGCGTCATACTTGCGTCCATCCTGACATGCGCCGGGATCCGCGTCTAGACTCCAAGCTCACGCGACGGAACGGAGGCCCGATGGATCGACGACTCTTTCTCCGCCTGGCGATACTGGCTCTCGTGGCGACCGCGCCGGGCGGCGTCCGGGCCTCTGCCGGGGCGAATCCGCTCGACGCGGCACCGTCCCGGTTCGCCGAGCGGGACGGCGTGAAGATCCACTACAAGAGCCTGGGCCAGGGCAAGACGGCGCTCGTCCTGGTCCACGGCTGGTCCTGCGACCTCACGTTCTGGAGAGAGCAGGCGCAGGCCCCTTACGGGAAGCTCCGGGTGATCGCCGTCGACCTGCCCGGGAGCGGGAAGAGCGGCCGGCCGGAGGTGACGTACTCGATGGAGTACTACGCGCGTGCCGTGGACGCGGTCCTCGCCGACGCCGGCGTCGAGAAAGCCGTGCTCGCGGGGCACAGCATGGGAACGCCGGTGATCCGCCAGTTCTACCGGCTCTTCCCGGGCAAGACCCTCGCCCTCGTCGCCGTCGACGGCGCCTTCCGTCCGTACTCCACCGATCCGAAGTTCGTCGACCAGATGGTCTCGCCGTACAACGGGCCGGACTACAAGGAGTCGATCGGGAGATTCGTCGACTTCATGTTCGGTCCGGCAACTCCGGAAGACCTGAAGACGAGCGTCAAGACGTCGATGCAGGGAGCCTCCCGGCACGTCGCCGTCAGCTCGATGCGGGCGATGTTCGATCCGGCGATCTGGACCGACGACCCGGTCAGGGTCCCGACACTCCTCGTCCTGGCGAAGAGCCCGTTCTGGACCGCGGAGTACGAGGCGTACGTGAGGAAGCTCATCCCCGACGTCGACTACAGGGTGATGGACGGCGTCGGCCACTTCCTGATGCTGGAGAAGCCCGACGCGTTCAACGCGATCCTCGTCGAGTTCCTGACGAAGCGGGGCTTCGCGAAGGCGTGAGCGCGGAGGTCGTCGACGTCACGGGCCTCTCGAACGCCGAGTTCCTCGAGCGGTACGCCGCACCTGGACGGGTGGGGCTGGCGGGCGGGAACGCCCTGATCAATCGCGCCATCCGCCGCGCCCAGCGAAGGCTCCGCGCCGACGACGTCCCGAGCGACTGGTCGCACGTCTTCCTCTTCACGGAGCGCCGCGTCGACGGGCGCCTCTGGGCGCTCGAGTCGGACCTCGACCTCGCGAAGAAGCAGATCCGGCTCGGCGTGCAGGAGAACCGGATCGACAAGTACCACGACCCGGCCGAGTACCCGAACCTCGGGGTCCTCGACTTCGGCCTGAGCGCGGAGCAAGCGCGGGCCGTGCAGACGGAGGGCCTGAACCTGCTGGCCCGGCTGACCCGGTACTCCCTCCGGGAGCTCGTCGGGACGTTCCTCGCCCTCCAGTCGACGCGGCTCCGGGCCCGCGAGAACGTCCTTTCGCGGGAGGGCTCGCTCTACTGCTCGGCGATGGTCCAGCACTGCTACACCGCCGCCGGCGTGCGGCTGCGTCCCGCGGTCGACACGAAGAACATCACCCCGGAGGACGTCGCGAGCTCGCCGGCCGCGCGCACGCTGTTCCGCCTGCGACGCGAGGAGACCTGACCGGCGACGCACCGGGGCCGCGAACCCTCCTACGGGCGGGAGGGCCGGCTCATCATCTCCTCGTAGTCGCCCGTCCGGGGCAGGGCGGCGAGGAGCGCCGCCAGAGCAGCGGGCGGGGCCGTCAACCGCCGGGCGCCCAGGTCGAGCCAACCTCCCGTGCTCGTGACCCGGGCAACCAGCTTCTTCCCGGCTCCGAAGAGCTCGTTCCTCAGGCGGAAGCGCATCCCGTCCGGTGTGAGTCCGGCCAGGAGGAGGGTCACCTCGAACGGCTCCAGGAGACGCAACTCCCTGAAATACTCGAGGTCGTCCCGCACGATCACGGGCCCCACGTTCAGCTCCTCGAAACGCCGCATCGGGAAGCCGTTCGCCTCGAAGTACATCATCCGGACGTCGCCGGAGACGTCCAGATACGCCGTGTTCCGCATGTGGCCGTTGAAGTCCATGTCGCCCCATCGGGCCTGGAACGAACGCGTGAAGACCTCGGACATCGGCCCCTCCCGCCGTGGAGTCTATTCAGTCCGGCGCGGTCGATCAGCGCTCGATCACGCGCATTCGCTTCCAGCGCCCGCCCCGGAAGCGGAGAGACACGAGGGCTCCGAGGAGGGCCACGTAGACCGTCGCGGACCCCCAGGCCACGTGGATCCCTCCGCCCAGGAGGACGCACCCCACGAAGGCCGGGACCAGCATCGTGCCGATCGCGAGCGACGTGGAGAGGACGAGCGGAAAGCGGGTGTCACCGGCGCCCCGGAGCGCGGCCGAGAAGACGACGTTGAGGCAGTCGAAAGCAGTGTAGAGCGCGACGTAGCGTAGCGTCACCACCGTCAGGTCGGCCACGTGGCCGAGGTCGGGGCCACGGGCGCCGGCCGCGTACGGGACGAGGAGAAGCCTCGGAGCGCCGAGGTAGAGCGCGATGCAAAGCGCCGCGAATGCGCCGCAGAGCCGGAGCGCGGACCAGGCCGCGCGCTCCGCCAGGTCGGGGCGATCCGCGCCGAGGAACCGGCCGACCAGGGATCCCACGCCGATCGCCATCCCGATCATCGGTAGGAAGACCAGCGTGTTCAGGTTGAAGGCGATCCCGCTGGCCGCGAGCTCGGCCGTACCGATCCGTCCGACGATCACCAGGAAGACGGCGAAGGCGCCGATCTCGGCGGTGAGCTGGAGACCCGTCGGGAGCCCGAACCGGAGGAGACGAGTCATCAGCTCCCGCTCGGGTCCCCGAACCGGAAGGAGGGCGAAGCGCTTCCGGTTCCCGGACGACCCGAAGATCAGGACGAGGTAATAGACCGCCCCCGCGACCTGGGAGAGGACCGTCGCGACGGCGGCCCCGCGCACGCCCCATTCCGGGAGCCCGAGCCTGCCGAAGATCAGGCCGTAGTCGAGGGCGACGTTGACGGCGGTCGCGATGAGGTTGCCGATCAGGACGGCCCGGGTGCGCCCGACGCCGGCGAAGAAGCTGGCGAGCGTGGCGAGGACCACGCTCGCGCCCCCCCCGAGGAGGAGGACGCGGGAGTAGGCGACCTCGTGAGCCCGCAGGGACGCCGTATGGCCCGAGAGGGCGAAAAGAGGCGCGAGCCACGGCGTGATCGCCGCCGTCACGACGCCGGCTCCCAGCGAGAAGTGGATCCCTTGCCACACCGCGACACCGATCCGCTCGGGGCGGCCGGCGCCGAGGTACTGCGCGATGAACGTGGTGAGGTACTCGCCGGTTCCGCTGAAGAGGCAGGTGATGGCGAGGGTGAGGAAGAGCCCGGTGACGGCACCCGCCATCGCCTCCGTCGAGTACCAGGTGAGGAAGACCCGGTCGATCGTGATCTGGAGGGTCAGCGACAGCTGGGACAGGATGAGAGGTCCGCCGATGGCCAGCACCTCTCGCCCGCCGCCCGGACCATCCCAGAAGCCGGGTCCCTCGAGCCCCGGCGGTCCCGGCACGCGACCGCCCGGCAGCCGGGGATCGGCGTGCGCCGAGTCGCCTGACGCCGCTATTTCCAGGCGCGCTCGAATGCGTCCAGGTCCAGGGGCAGGACGTGCAGCGCCGCGAAGAGCCCATCCCGGACTCGCCACAGGTGCGCCGTGTGGTACTGGACGGGACGTCCGTCGCGCTGGAAGCGGTGATCGAGAAACAGGAGGACGCGCTCCTCGCTCACGAGGATGTCGAGGATGTCTTCGTGGAAGGTACCGCCCGAGATGTGGTTCAGGGCTTCGAACCAGGCGGCGGCCGAGGCCTTGGTGTGCCGGCCCGAGATCTGCGTCTTTCCCGGGATGCTGAAGACGACGTCGTCGTGACACAGCGCGAGGACAGCTTCCAGCTCCCCACGGCTGAAGTGGCCATAGAGGCGCTCGGCGAGGGCGGCGTTCGGATGGCTCATGCTTTCTCCGTCGAGGTCGTCCGGTCGCCGGCTCCTCTCGACGAGAGGGCCAGCGCGGCCAGGGTCGTGGCGCCCGCAATGATGACCCAGACCATGCCCCAGACGAAGCCCGGGATGCCGGTGATCCGGCCGAGCGCGTTCGCGTCGCTTCCCGGGACGTTCCGGACCAGGGTGTCGGACCCGATGTCCCAGATCGCGTAGAGGCTGCTCACGACACCGATCGTCTTCAGGGTGAGGTCCGACACCACGGCCGGGAGGAGCCAGGCGAGGGCCACGAGCCCGGCGCCCGACACGAGGCCGTACGTGAAGCCGAAGACGGTCCTTACGTAGCGCAGCGTGAGCAGCACGAGGCAGATCCCGAGGAAGGCCACGATCCCGCGGTCCGCGCGGGAACGGAACCCGAGCACCATCAGGAGGGCTCCCCAGAGCGCGCTTCCGAGATACCCGGCCGACGTCACGACGAAGGCGCTGCCGCCGCGGGTCATGCAGAGGCCACCCTCGTCGGCGGTCAGCTCGATCGACACGATCTCGCCGCCCGTCACGACCGCCCCGAGCCCGTGGGACAGCTCATGAAGGAAAACCGTCAGCACCTTGAGGGGGTACACCACCGGGGTGCTCCAGAGGAGATAGGCGGCCGCCGCTATCCCGAGCGGCGCCAGGAGCTGGCCGAGGCGCGTCTTCAGGGGACGAGCTCCTTCAGCAGCGCCGAGGCGCCATCGACCCTGTCGATGAGCCAGAGGGGGTAGCGGACGTCGACCATGACGTTTCGCGAACGGTCGGCGTTCCAGCCGAAGTCTCCCGCGACGTTCTCCCAGACCCGGTCGAAGTTGAGCCCGACGAGCTCGCCCCTCCCGTTCACGGCGGGGCTGCCCGAATTGCCTCCGGTCGTGTCCCCGTTCGCGAGGAAGCAGATGGGCACCGTTCCGAGCCCCTTGTCCGCCCATGGACCATGACTGCGCTTCCGGACCGCGTCCAGGACCCTGGCGGGAGAGGCGAACGGCTCGGAGCCGGTCTCCTTCTCGAGGAGGCCTTCGATCGACGTCCTGGGGCTGACGGTGATGGCCTCCCGCGGGGAGTAGCCCATGACCTCGGCGAAGCTGACCCGGAGCGTGCCGTTGGCGTCCGGGTAGAGCGCCCGGCCCTTCGAGGCGCGAAACGCCTGGAGCGCCGAGAGGTAGACGGGACGGAGGCGCAGGAGCGCGCCGGACAGCTCCTTGCCGGCCCGCCGAAGCGACGTGAGCTCGGTGTGGAGAGATAGGGCCAGCCGGACGTAGGGGTCCTCGGACGTCCGGAGCGCCCCGAGCGAGGCGGCGAGGGAGGCGAGACGGCTCTCCTCCCCGCCCATACGGCTGGAGGCGTCCATCTCCACGAGCTTCCTCTCGACGGAGTCGGCGGAGGACTTCGCGCCGAAGGCGGCCTCGAGGGCTGGACTGGTGCCGGTCGAGGCGACGGTCCTGGAGATCAGGTAGGCGAGGACTCGTCTCGCCGCGGCCGGGGCATACGACCGCGAGAAGTCCTTCGCGCGGTTCCTCGCACGCTCGAGGTCCCGCTCCTGGAAGCCCGCGTCCCGTTCCAGGTCCGGCTTCTGGCGCTCGTCGGCCCACCGTACCGCGGTCAGAGAAGCGCCGAGGAGGCTCTCCGCGGATGCGATCTCGTCGAGGAGGAAGCGCGCCTCCTGCGTCGGGCGGTCCTTCGACAGCACGGCCTCCATCTCGGCGAGCGCGGCGGCGGCGCCGGCGGGGGCGGCGGGAGTCGTCAGGAACGCGGCGAGGGCCGTCGCCTCCACGTCCGCTCGGGAAGCGACGGCGTTGCGGCGGAGGCCCTCGATCTGTCCGCGGGCATTGGTCTCGCGGTTCGCGAGGCTCTTCGTCCACGACGCGACCCGGAGGCCCACCGCCGGGTCCTTCCTCGCCTCGTCGTCGAGCATCGCGATCATCGAGGCATACGTGCGGGCGCGGCTCGGGAAGCCCCAATCCTCGTGACGCCGCACCTCGCTCGGCGTCAGGAATCGTCTGGTGAGGCCGGGGTACCCCATCACCATCACGAGGTCGCCGGGCGCCACGCCGGACGTCGAGACCTTGAGCCATGTCGCCGGCCGGTACGGCACGTTCTCCTTCGCGTGAGGGGCCGGCTTCCCGTCCGGACCGACGTACGCACGCAGGATCGAGAAGTCGCCGGTGTGCCGGGGGAACCGGAAGTTGTCGTCCTCGCCGCCGTACTCGCCGACGGCGCGCGGGGGCGCGTAGACGAGCCGGACGTCCTTCAGCTCGAGCTGGGTCATCAGCTTGAACGAGAGGCCGTCGAAGAACGAGGCGACCTGGCAGCGCCGCGCCGGCTCCTTCTCGCACTCGGCCACGATCTCCTTGCGAGCCCTCTCCACCGATTCGAACCGTCCGAGGTCCGTGGTCGCCTTCGAATACGGGGTCCCGGGACCGCGAACGCGGTCGGTCACGTCGACGATCGACATCGGGATCAGCACGCGGGATGCTCCGCCGCGCGCCGGGACCTCCTCGCCCCGGGAGCGGGCCACGAAGCCGTCACGCAGGAAGTTCCTCTCGGGCGTCGACGCGAGCTGGATCGCGTCGAACGCGCAGTGGTGGTTCGTTGCGATCAGCCCCTCGGGGGATACGAACCCGGCCGAGCACCCGGCGATCTGGACCGTGGCCGTCAGGAGCCCGCCGCCCTTCCCGTCCCAGAGCTGCTCCGGGCCGAGGCCGAGACCCCGGGTCCTCAGGCCGTCCCAGGTCGCCCGGTCGAAGCGCGCGAGCTGATC
This sequence comes from uncultured Holophagales bacterium, assembly GCA_964384675.1. GTDB lineage: Bacteria > Acidobacteriota > Thermoanaerobaculia > UBA5066 > UBA5066 > CAYLNK01. The sequence continues at coordinate 37,648 of CAYLNK010000008.1, forward strand.
GGGCGGCCACTCGCCCTCGTCGGCGAGGAGCGGTGTGAGAGCGGAGGACGCGGTCAGGAGGAGTGCAGCGAGGATTCGAATGCGCATCGGCCGGGGATCGTAGCGCGCCTGCTAAGGTACCGGACGATGTGTCGCGCCCACGCCGCCGCCCTGGTCGCCGCCCTTCTCACCCCGTTCGCGGTCGAGGCCCAGACCACCTACGGGCTCCCGCCTCAGGAGGTCGTCGACATCATCGACGCGCCGGTCACACCGGAGCTCGTGATGAGCCCGACGCGGGACCGGATCCTGCTGGTGGAGCGGGAGAGCCACCCGCCGATCGCCGACCTGGCGCGGCCGTTCCTGCGTCTGGCCGGGCTACGGATCGTTCCGCGGGCCGCGGCGCGGCAGCGGACCGTCCGCTTCAAGGGAATCACGATCCGGAGCGTCGAGGGCGGCGTCCGCAAGGCGGTCGCCCTCGCTCCCGGCTCGATCGTGACGATGCCCGTCTGGTCGGCCGACGGGGGGCGCTTCGCCTTCACGCGGGAAGCCGACGGCGGGCCCGAGCTGCTCGTCGTGGAGGCGGCCACCGGAGTCGCCCAACGGTTCGGTGTGACACCGAACGACGTCCTGGGGCGCCCGTTCACGTTCACCGCGGACAGCCGCCACCTCCTGGTGCGCTCGATCCCGAAGGACCGGGGCGCAGCGCCGCCCGATCCGGTCGTGCCGGAGGGGCCGAACGTGGACGAGTCGGCCGGGAAGCAGTCGAAGGTGGCGACGTATCAGGACCTCCTGCGCAGCGCGCGCGACGAGGCTCTCTTCGAGCGCTACGCCACGTCGCAGCTCGTGCTCCTCGACGTGAAGACCGGGGAGGCCCGCGACGTCGGAGCGCCGGGTCTGATCCTGTCGGCCGAGCCGTCCCCGGACGAGAGCTACCTGCTGGTGATCCGGCTCAGGCGTCCGTTCTCGTATTCGGTCCCGTACGACCGCTTCAGCCGGACGATCGAGATCTGGAAAGGGGGCGAGCCGATCCGGGTTCTCGCCGATCTCCCGGTGTCGGACGAGATCCCGCGGCAGGGCGTTCCCACCGGACCCCGCAGCCTCGAGTGGCAGCCGATGGAGGGCGCCGCGCTCTTCTGGACCGAGGCGCTCGACGGAGGCGACCCGGTCGAGAAGGTCCCTCATCGGGAGCAGCTCTTCACGCTCGCGGCTCCGTTCGTCGACAAGCCGCGCCCGGCGGGCACGCTCCGGCAACGGTTCCAGGAGGTCACGTTCCTGCCGCAACGAGGCCGGGCCCTCGTCACGGAGTACGACCGGGACCGGCGCTGGACCACGACCTCGCTCCTCGACCTCGCGAAGGCGAAGAGCTTGAAGACCGTCTTCGACCTGTCCTCCCAGGACGACTACGCCAGCCCGGGTGAGGTCGTGATGGAGACGCGCCCGAACGGTCGACGCACGGCCCTGGCGGACGGGACCTCCGTCTACCTCGCGGGTGAGGGGGCCTCCGAGAAGGGGAGCTACCCGTTTCTCGACCGGATGGACCTCGGCAGCCTGAAGAAGGAGCGGCTCTGGCGTTCGGCGGAAGGGACGTTCGAGGAGTTCGTTTCCTTCGCCGGGAGCCGGACGGAGCGCCGGAGGATCGTCACGCGGTTCCAGTCACCCCGGGACCCGCGGAACTACGTGCTCGTCGACATCCGCTCGAAGGTCCGCACGAAGCTGACCGACACCGGCGACCCGGCCCCCCGTCTCGCCGGAGTGAAGCAGGAGATCCTCCGATACGAGCGGGCCGACAAGGTCCCGCTCTCGGGCACGCTCTACCTCCCGCCCGGCTACCAGCCCGGCACACGCCTTCCGTGCCTCGTCTGGGCGTACCCGCTCGAGTACTCGGGAGCCGACACGGCAGGCCAGGTGCGCGGCTCCGCGAACACCTTCGCGCGACCGGCCGGTACGAGCCCTCTCTTCTTCCTCCTCCAGGGCTGGGCCGTACTCCTCGACGCGACGATGCCCGTCGTGGGGGACCCCGAGACCGTGAACGAGACGTACGTGGAGCAGGTCACGGCGTCGGCGCGGGCCGCCATCGACGAGCTCGACGCGCTCGGAGTGGTCGACCGGAGCCGGGTCATGGTCGGCGGGCACAGCTACGGCGCGTTCATGGCGGCGAACCTCCTGGCGCACACCGACCTCTTCGCCGCCGGCATCGCACGGAGCGGCGCCTACAACCGGACGCTCACGCCCTTCGGATTCCAGTCCGAGCGGCGGACCTACTGGGAAGCCACCGAGATGTACACCAGGGTGTCGCCCTTCACCCACGCCAACCGGATCGCAGAGCCCCTCCTCCTGATCCACGGGGAGGCCGACGACAACCCGGGGACCTTCCCGATCCAGTCGGAGCGGCTCTTCGCCGCCATCAAAGGGAACGGCGGGACGGCGAGGCTCGTCATGCTCCCGTTCGAGGCGCACGGCTACCGCGCGCGGGAGTCGGTCCTCCACGTCCTTCACGAGATGCTCGACTGGGGCCGCCGCTGGGTGGCGGGGCGAAAGCCGTCCTAGAATCGCCGGCGGAGGAGTCGTGGACGTGGAGACGGTCCTCACGACCGACCCGACGCGGGTCGAGCAGCTGGAAGCCGAGGTGGAGCGGCTCCGCCGCGAGGTGGAGAGGCTTTCTCTCTTCCATGACGTCGGCAAGGAGCTCGCGTCGACGTTCGACCTGTCGAGGATCCTCCAGACCATCATGGAGAAGATCAGCGAGCTCCTGGAGCCGGACAGCTGGTCCCTTCTCCTTCTCGACGAGGCGACGCAGGAGCTCTATTTCGAGATCGCCATCGGCGAGGGCGCCGAGAACCTCCGGGAGGTGCGAGTGCCGGTGGGGCACGGGATCGCCGGCTGGGCCGCGGCGAGCCGCGAGTCCGTGCTGGTGGAGGACGTCTCGGCCGACCCGCGGTTCGCCTCGCAGTACGACGAGCTGACCGGAACCAAGACGCGCTCGGTGGTCTGCGTCCCGATCGTCGCGCGCGACCGCGTGCTCGGTGTCATCGAGCTGATCAACTTCGTCGAGCACCCGAGCTTCCGGCGGGGCGATCTTCCCATCCTGACCAACCTCGCGGATTACGCGGCGATCGCCATCGAGAACGCTCGTTACGTCAAACGGATCCACGACCTCACCATCACGGACGACTGCACGACCCTCTACAACGCGCGCCACCTGAACTTCGTGATGGACGCCGAGATCTACCGCTCGGGCCGCTACGGCTACCACTTCTCGGTGATCTTCCTCGACCTCGATCACTTCAAGGACGTGAACGACACCCACGGCCACGTGGTCGGCTCCCGGCTCCTGCACGAGATCGGCGAGCTGCTGAAGGGCCACATCCGGATGATCGACACGGCGTTCCGGTACGGCGGCGACGAGTTCGTGCTGCTCCTTCCTCAGACACCGAAGGAAGAGGCGCTCCGGGCGGGGCGCCGGCTGAGAGACCTCCTGAGCGGCCGGCGCTTCCAGGTCGGAGCCGGTGTCGAGGTGCCGGTCACCGCCAGCTTCGGCGTCGCCTCGTTTCCGGTCGACGGACGAAGCCGGAAAGAGCTCCTGGCCGCCGCCGACGAGGCGATGTACGCCGTGAAGGCTCGCTCCCGGAACGACATCGCCGTCGCGTGAGCCCGGCCTATCGGGCCTTGTCCTTCTCCTTCTGGTCGCGGATCGCCTTGCTGGTGATGATCAGCGTGGCCTTCCGGCTGATCGGGATCTTCTCGAACACCGCCTGGGTTGCCTGGTCGCCCTTGATCAGGTCGGGCCAGTAGTACTTCGGCGCGTGCGGGTTGGGCTGCTTCGGCTCTCCCCACTCGGCCACCAGGTAGCGGTGCAGGGTCCCGGCCGAGGTATCCGGCATCTCGATGCTCACGCCCTGGAACCGGGACCGATAGAACGAGTATGCGATCGATGTGACGGGTACTCCTCCGAGCTTGAGCTTGTCGGTGGCGCGCGTGTAGAGAGCCTCGTCGCCGTCCTCGTGATGAAGGGTCATCGTGGGCCTGGGCGCGTCGCCCCAGACCAGGTCCCGAAAGCCCGGCGTGGGCTTGGTGTCCACCGTGAGCCCGGAGGAGCCTGGCGCCGTGGTGCTCACGCCTCCGGAAGTGCCAGGACGGCTGATCGAGCCGGTGTGCACCGGGACCTCGCCCCTGTCGCCCGACGAGCCCTCCCGTGCCTCTGCTCGCTTCCTCAGCCAGAAGAGCACACCGCCGCCGACCAGGAGGGCCACGACGAGCGCGACCGGGCTGCCGAGCACCCGCTCCAGGAAGTAGTACATTGTCGGGGGATTCTAGCGCGCCGGCCGCGCCGGCAGCGGGTGCGCCGACCGGAGGTCGCGGATCGCATCGGCGGAGGGAGAGGGCATGGGGTCATTCGAACGCTGGCTCATCGCGACCACGCTGGTGCTCTCACCGGCCGCCGCCTTCTCCGTCGAGCCGGCGGACCTGTTCATGAAGGAGATGCAGTTCCTGGAGACGACGCGCCGGGACGTTCGGATCCTCGTCTTCAACGGCGGTGGAACGAAGTCGGAGCCGACGGTCGTCCGTCTGGTCCTCAGGCTCGGCGCTCAGCCGAAGTCCGTCGAGATGAAGCTGCCGGTCATTCCACCCGGAAAGGGACTGTGGGTCCTCCTGAGCGCCGGCCCGATCCTCCCGCCGAAGACGCCGCTCAAGTCGGTCCCTCTGAGCATCGAGATCGACCCTGGGAAGAAGGTCAAGGACAAGGACCGCTCGAACAACGACACGTTCCACAACCCGAGATGAAGGGCGCGCCGGCGGATGCCGGCGCGTCCCGAGGTCTATCGCCGGTCCAGAACGGGCGGAACCGGGGTCGCGGGCTTGGCGGCCGCCTTCTTCCCGAGCTCCGCCAGCAGCACGTCGACAGCCTTCTCGAGGCTCGGGTCGTGCCCCGCGATCCGGTCCTCGGCCACGTCGAATACCTCGATGTCGGGAGAGACACCGACGTTCTCGACCACCCAGCGCCCCGCCTCGTCGTAGATGCGGAACGTCGGGACGTTCACGGAGCCGCCGTCGACCAGCGGGGGGTTGCCCGAGAGACCGATCAGGCCGCCCCAGGTCCTGGTGCCGATCAGGGTCCCCAGGCCGAGCTTCCTGAAGAAATACGGGAGGGCGTCGCCTCCGGAAGACGAGTAGGCGTTGATCAGCATCGCCTTCGGGCCGTCGTGGGCGAAGCCGGGAGTGGCGAACGCCTCGCCGCCGTTGCGGCTCCACCGCGCCAGAGTGCGCCGTGAGAAGTACTCGATCATCCGGTCCGGGATGAAGCCTCCGCCGTTGTAGCGATCGTCGATGATCAGGGCGGCCTTTCCGGCCTCCGCGTAGAACATCTTCTGCAGCATCCGGTTTCCCTCGGCCCCCGTATTCGGCAGGTGGAGGTATCCGATCCGGCCACCCGAGAGGCGGTCGACGAGCGCTGCCCGGGAACGGACCCAATCGAGGTAGAAGAGGTCGAGCTCGCTCTTGACCGGTCGGACGGTCACCTGGCGCGTGGACCCCGGCGCGGCCGCCCTGGCGACGGTCAGGACCACGGGACGGTCCGCCTTGCCCTCGAGCAGCCGGTAGGGGTTGTCGCCCGTCTTCAGCTCCTGGCCGTCCACCGCGAGGAGGAGATCTCCCTCGGTGACGTCGACGCCTGGCTCCGTCAGGGGGGAGCGGGAGGTCTCCTCCCAGTTCTCGCCGGAGTAGATCTTCGAGATCCGGTAGTGGCCGGACGGGTCGGTCACGAACTCGCATCCGAGCATCCCGCCCTCGATCCGCGGTACCCGCGGCTCGTCGCCCGAGGTGACGTAGGTGTGCCCGGCCCCGAGCTCGGAGATCATCTCGCCGAGGACGAAGTCCAGATCGGCCCGGTGCGCGACGTACGGCACGAGGGCTCCGTAGCGCTTCCGCATCTCCGGCCAGTCCACCCCGTGCATTTTCGGGTCGTAGAACCAGTCCCGAGTGATCCTCCAGGCGTCGTCGAACATCTGGCGAAACTCGGCGCCTGGATCGAGCTTCATCCGGAGGTCGGAGAGGTCGAGCTTGCCGTCCGCGACCTTGGCTCCGGCCTTCGCGTCGACGATCGACCAGTCCTTCCCGGTCCTCAGGAGGAGCCGCTTGCCGTTCGCCGAGAGGTCGTACCCCGCGACGCCGTCGGCGACCTTCTCCTCCTTGCGGTCCTTCAGGTCGTATCGGCACAGGGTTCCCGGCCCGTCGTCGCCCTTGAGGTAGAAGAGGGCCTCCGCCGAGGCCGCCAGGCTCCGCAGATCGTCCGCTTTCAGGCCGGGCAGGGCGATCGTCCGCGAGGTGAAGCCGTCGGCGCTCACGGCCACGGGCTCGGGGTCTTTCCTCGGCGCCTCCTTCCTGACGCCCCTGTCTCCCGTCTTCCTGCCCTTCACGGTTTCCTCGGGCTTAGCCTCCTCGCTCGCGTCGGACTTGTCCCCCCGCTCCTCGTCCGACTTCTCGGGGAAGAGAGCGGGCGTGCCGGGCACCAGCGCGGCCGCGTAGACCCGCGCCGCCTTGGTGTAGACGTAGTTGAACTCGAAGGAGCTCTGCGTGCGGTTGAAGTCGCGGTCCGAGAGGAAGAACAGGTGCTTGCCGTCGGCCGAGAAGACGGGCTCGTAGTCGGCCGTGAGGCCGTCCCCGAGGGCGAGGGCCCCCTTCTGATCGAGAGCCCGTATCCAGATGCGGGGCCGCCGGTCCTTCCCCGGCTTCTGGTAGACGACCCAGCGGGAGTCGGGGGAGAAGGAGTACGACTCGGGGTCGTCGGTCACCAGCCGGTCGAGCTCGGTCTCCCGCCCGGTGGCGACGTCGAGGACCACGAGCCGGTGCGACCGGTCCGCGAAGAGCAGCCGCTTGCCGTCCCGGCTCCAGACCGGAGCGAACCGCCAGACCGAGCCGTTCGTCGTGAGCCGGCGAGGCTCCCCGCTGCCGTCCTGGGCGCGCAGGTAGATCTCGTACTCGCCGCTCGCGTCCGAGAGATAGGCGATCGATTTGCCATCGGGTGACCAGCTCGCCGAGTGCTCGCGCACCCCCTGTGAGCCGGTCAGGTTCCGGGTCGGCCCGTCCTTGGCCGGCACCGAGAAGAGGTCTCCTCGCGCCTCCAGGACGGCTCGGGCACCGCCGGGGGAGATCGCGCCGCCCTGAACGCGGTCCTTGACGTCGATGAAGTGAGGGACCCGGGCCGGCAGGTCCTCGCCCAGCGTGATCGGGATCCGGGCGGACTTCTCGCTGGTGAGGTCCAGGCGCCAGAGGTGGCCGCCGTTCATGAAGACGATCTGGCCGTCACCGAGGCTCGGCCAGAGGACGTCGTACTCCTTGAAGTCGGTCACCTTGCGGGTGGCCTTGGTGCGCGTGTCGTAGGCGAAGAGGTTGAGCGTGTGCTCGCGGTCCGACGTGAAGTAGATCGTGTCCTTCCACCACATGGGAAAGTTGTCGGTGCCCTGCCAGTCCGTGATCCGCTCCGACCTGCGCGCGACCTGGTCGTAGATCCAGATATCCTGGGCCCGGCCTCCCATCGTTCGTTTCCAGGTCCGGAACTCTCTGTCGACCGGACAATAGGCGAGCTTCACCCCTCCGGGGCCGAACGACGCGGAGCCTCCTTCCGGGATCGGGAGAGGCGACTCGAGCCCGCCCTGGGGGTCGACCACGAAGTAGCGGCCCATCCGCTCTCCCCAGGGTGTCCGGTTCATCCGCACGAGGATCTTCCCGTCGTGCGTCCAGCCCATGACCCAGTCGTCCCAGCCACCCCGGGGCGGCATCGGGCCGACGTCGGTGTAGAACGTCAGCTGCTTCGGCGCCCCCCCCGCCGACGGCATCACCCAGACCTGGCGCGATCCGGAGTACTCGGCGCTGTAGGCGATCCACTGGCCGTCCGGCGAGAGCTTCGGGAACAGCTCGACACCGGGGTGGGAGGTCAGGCGCAGCGCGGGACCGCCGCTGGCGGATGCGCGCCAGAGGTCGCCGGCGTAGACGAAGACGACCACGTCGCCGCGGATGTCCGGGAACCGCAGAAGGCGCGCCTCTGGCGGAGCGGTCTGCGCGGTGGCGGGGATCGAGAGCCCCGCCGCCAGTACGGTCACGAGGAGGGTCTGCTTCATGCGGACCGGATGCTACAGCGCGCCCTCATTTCGAGTGCTTCGCGATCTCACCCTCGATCCTCTTCTTCTGGCCCTCCGGGGCCATCGACAGGGCCTTCCGGTACAGCTCGACCGACCCCTTCTTGTCGCCCTTCGCGGCCAGGGCCTCGGCGAGGCTGTCGACGGCGTTCCAGGACTTCGGGTAGTCCTTCACGTTCTTGCGGAACACCTCGATCGCCTCGTCGTTCTTGCCCTGCCCGAGGAGGGCGTAACCCTGGTTGTTGACGTCGGCTTCGGTGGCGAGCGGGGCCGCCTTCGCCCGGAGCGCCTCGGCGCCCGGCTTGTCGCCCTTCGCCTCGAGAAGAGCCGCCTTGACCCTCAGGTTCTGGTAGTTCTCGTTGATCCCGATCGACTGGTCGGCCCACGAGAGCGCTTCGTCCAGGTTGACCTTGTTCCGGGCGCAGTAGCCGGCCGCCTGGCTCCATCCCTGCCAGGAGAAGCGCGCGAGCCCCCGGAGCTCCCGCCGGAGGCTCTCGACCGTGACCGCGGGCGTGTCGACCTCGACCTTGAAGCTCCCGCGCAGCTTCTCCCAGTGGAGGGCCACGGTGGCGGCCTCACCGGTCGGCTCGTCGATCGTGTACTGGAGCCGCTCGACGTGCTCGGCGGCGACCGGCTTCACCTCGACGCGGAGCGCGTCCTCCTTCTTGTCGTAGCTGAAGCTCCCCCAGGCGTGGGACTGCTCGCTGAAGATCACCGTCCAGCTCGATTCGGTCGGGATCAGGTGGAGGCCGTAGGTCCCTGCGGCGAGCGGCTTTCCCTCGACCTTCACGGGCGAGGAGACCTCGAAGGTGGTGTTCTCGTTGGCCCCGGCGCGCCACACCTCGCCGTAGGGCACGAGGCCGCCCCAGACCTTTCGCTTGTTGACCGACGGCCTGCCGTAGCGGATCGTGATGTTCGTCAGGCCGACGACCTGGCTCACCGAGGCCTTCGGGCTGGCCTCCGGAAGCGTCATCTGGGGCTGGGCGAGCGCGGGCAGGCCGGACAGCAGTCCGGCCGTGAGCACGGAAGCGAGGGAGCGCGTCATTCGATCCTCCTCGAGCGCTGGATTCCTCTTTCGTACGGATCTCCCGCCGCAGGGTTTCCCCGTCCGGTACTCTCGCGTCCGATGACCGCCTCCCGCCCGGCCCGGGGAGCTCCGGCTCCGCCTCCCCGGCGGCCGCCGTCGCTCTGCGGCCTCTGCCAGCGAGACCTCGAGGAGGCGGATTCGCTCTCGGCCGAGATCCTCGAGCCGGAGGACCTCGTCGTCATCCTGGCGAACAACCCGTGGTGGCGGCCCGAGGTGGGGATCTGCCGCGCGTGCGCCGCCCGTTTCGTGGAAGCCCGCGCCGAAGCAAGGAGCCGCTATCCTTCCTTCGTACGGGGGGCGTGCGCCATCCTGCCCACTCCGGTGCGGCTCGGTGCGCACGACGCGTACACGGGGCGTGGTATCACGATGGCCTTCCTGGACTCGGGGTTCTATGCCCACCCCGATCTCGTCGAGGGCCGTGACCGCATCCTCCGCTACGTCGACGTGAACGAGCCCGAGGCTCGCCGCCGCGTCCTGGAGAAGCCCGACGACTCGAGCTGGCACGGCATGATGACGTCGGTCGTCGCCTGCGGGAACGGCCGGCTCTCGGGAGGTCTCTATCGGGGCCTCGCGTCGGAGGCGAACCTCGTCCTCGTGAAGGTCGGAAGCGCCCGCCGCATCGTCCACGACGACATCCGCAAAGGGCTCGACTGGGTCATCCGGCACCGCGGCCGCTACGACATACGCGTCGTGAACGTGAGCTGCGGGGGCGACTTCGAGGCGTCCTACCTGACGGACGCCTTGTCGCAGGCCGCGGACCGGGCGACGCGCGCCGGCATCCTCGTGGTGGCGGCCTCGGGCAATCGACCCGACGCGCCGGTCGTGCCACCCGCGTCGGCCCCGTCGGTGCTCACGGTGGGCGGGCTCGACGACAAGAACCGCCTCGGCTCCGGAGCCTGGGACATCTACCACTCGAGCTACGGTCCTACCTTCGACGGCGTGCAGAAGCCGGAGGTCATCGCGCCGGGAATCTGGGTGGCGGCGCCGATCCTGCCCGGAACGCCGACGGCGGCGCAGGCGGCTCTCCTGTCGCGCCTCGCGGAGGCGCCGGACGAGGACCTCCGCGCGATCGTCCGCAGGGGCCGGGGCGTCGATCACGCGCTGGACGAGGCCTCGGAGCTGGAGCCGCTCCTGATCCGCAGCCTCGTGAAGGCGAAGCTCCGCGACAACAACGTGATCTCCGGGGCCTACAAGCACGTCGATGGGACGAGCTTCGCGGCGCCCATCGTCGCGTCGCTCGCGGCCCAGATGCTGGAAGCGAATCCCCGGCTCAGGCCACAGGAGGTGAAGCGGATCGTGATGAAGACGGCTCGTCGTCTCCCGCACGTGCCCGTCGATCGGCAAGGCTGGGGCGTGGTCGACGCCCGGGCCGCCGTCGAGGAGGCCCTCACCCGCAAGGACCGGGCGAAGGCGGGTTGAGGAGACCGACGGGGGTCCGGGATTCGAGTGGCCTATACTCCCGACTTGTTCCGGAGAGACGTGCCGCGGCATTCCCGAACGGGGCCAGCGGCGCCACCACCCGGACACTGGAAGGATGACGCTTGGCCAAGCCGAACTACCAGCACGAGAAGCGGCAGAGGGATCTCGCCAAGAAGAAGAAGCTCGAGGAGAAGCGCCAGCGGAAGCTGAACCGGCCGAGCAGCTCCGAAGGGGATCCGGAGGCTCCGCCTCCGCCGGCCCCCGATGAGAACGGTGGGGGAGCTCCGCCCCAATAGCGAGACCTGCGGCGAGATCCTCGCCGCAGGGGTCACGCTCTTTCGTTCGTGTCCGTACGAAGAACGCGAAGGCGCGCTCGCGTATCGCGAGCGCGCCTTCTGGTACTGGCCGGGCCGGGGAAGGGCCCGCCCCGATCCGACCGAGCCGTTCAGTACCGGTAGTGATCCGGCTTGTACGGGCCATCCATCGGCACGTTGATGTAGGCCGCCTGCTTCTCGGTCAGCGTCGTCAGCTTCACGCCCAGATGTCCCAGGTGGAGACGCGCGACCTCTTCGTCCAGCTTCTTCGGCAGGGTGAACACCTTGCGGCCGAGCGTCGCGTGGTTCCTCGACAGCTCGATCTGGGCGAGCACCTGGTTCGTGAACGACGCCGACATCACGAAGCTCGGGTGCCCGGTGGCGCAACCGAGGTTCAGGAGCCGACCCTCGGCGAGGATCATCACGCTGTGGCCGTCGGGAAAACGCCATTCGTCGTACTGCGGCTTGATGTTGATTCGCTGGATCCCGACCGTCTTCTTGAGGCCCGCCATGTCGATCTCGTTGTCGAAGTGGCCGATGTTCCCCACGATCGCCTTGTCCTTCATCC
>CAYLNK010000009.1:0-47873 GCA_964384675.1 uncultured Holophagales bacterium
GACTCCCCGGCCCGGCGCGCCGCCACACGCAGCTCCCACACCTCGCCCCAGCCGGCGCCCGCTCCGAAGCAGAGGTCGCCACGGCCCCGGGAGAGGCCGACGAGGACGGGTGGCACGACGCGAGTCTCGAAGGGCCCGCCCGAAAGGCCAGCCGTCGGCCAGGGGGCGCTCCCCGGCGCGGCCAGGTCGAGCCGGGCGATTCGCGCCGCGCCATCGGCCTGGAGCAGCGTCTCCACACCGAGGGGATCGGACCGGCGAAGCCGCCCCTGCGCAGTCCCGAGGAGGAGGGAGAGCGCGAGGAGGGAGACCGTGACCGTGAGGAGGAGGCCGACGAGGAGCGCGGTGCCGTGCCGCCCCGTCTTGCGATCGTTCACCTCGTGGCCTCCCAGAAACGTCTCGGCACGTAGCTCAGCAGCTGGGCCCGCCGCGCGAACGAGGCCCCCTGTCCCGGGTACGGGCTGTAGCCGACGGGACCCGCGCCCAATCGGGTCCCGGTCGGCGGCGGGGCGTCCAGGAGTCGGACTCCCTCCAGCCGCGACCGGTGGGAATTGCCCGCCAGCTCGACGCGGAGGTCGCGCACCGGACTCTTCTCGACCAGCCCCACGCGGACCAGGCTCACCAGGGGCCTCCCCAGGTCGTCGACGAGGCGCGGTGCCACGTCCGGCCGATCCGGGACCCAGCGGCTCGCGCCACCCTCCGAGATCCGGTATCCGACCTGCAGGTCCTCGATCTCGTCCGCGATGCGGACCACCTCGTATCGTCCGCCGCCGACGAAGCGCGCGACGGCGAGATACGGGTGCGGGAAAGCGAGCGACTCCGGGTCGGCCGCGGCGAAGTAGTCCGGCGGCGCTCCCGGCTCGCCCCGCGCCACGAAGTACGTCAGGTCGTCGAGCAGCCCGAGCGAAAGCTCGCCGCGCAGGCGGCGGGCGGCCGCGGCCCCGCCCGGAGAGAGCGGGAGGGCGTCGGGATCGTCGAAGCGGACCTTCACCTCCAGGACCCCCTCGCGCCTGCCCCCCTCCACGGCGGCGGACGTCAGCACCGCGGTCGCCTGGTGCCCCTCCTCGTCGGAGACGGCGCAGAAGACCTTGGCGGCGGTTCTGCCGGCGCGAGCCAGGAGACCGCCCCACTCCCCGACCTGCGGGAGCAATCCGAAGCCGACCGCCCCCGGTGCCGTGACCCGGATCCACTTCGGGGTCGGATGGCGTGAGGCGATCCGGAACGTGGTCTCCCCCGAGGCAGGCGGTTGCGCCGGCTGGACCCGGAAGAGCGGCGAGCCGAGCACGCCCCGGATCTGGAGCTGATCCGTACCCGCCCGGACCGCGACGTCTCCGAGCGCGGTCGAGAACCTCGCGCCCTTCCCCGAGTTGTTCGCCCGCGCGACGAGCGCGGCCGCCGCGGAGATCCCGGCGCCGGCCGCCCGGACGTCGCGCGACAGGGCGTGAGCGGCAACCTGGATCGAGGCCCCGAGCTCCTGGGCCTGTCCTCCGAATCGGACCATGCGCGTCGTCCGGTCGAAGACGTTCAAGAGGCCGAGGACGAGGACCGAGAGGAACGCCAGGGTCAGCAGCGCCCCCGAGAACGGGAGCCGGGACGGCCTCACGGCACGAACCGCAGGACGGTCAGACGGACGCGAGGCGTCAACCCCGGAAGAGCCGCCGCTCCCCTTCCCGGCCTGCGGGCCGTCACACGGACCCGTTCCAGACTCTCTCTCGGACCCGGGACCACGTCGACGTCGACGACGACCGGCGGCGTCCCGTCGGGCCTCGAGGGGGGCGACTCCACGGCCTCGTGGGTGAGGGCTTCCTCCGCGGCGGACTCCGCGCAGAGGGCGGTGGTTCCGTCGTCCCCGGGACCGGCTTCCCGGCGACGACCGCGTAGCAGGAGCGGCACGACGACGGCAACGAAGACGGCCACGAGGAGCACCGTGAGGACGGCCTCCAGGGTCGAGAGACCGCCGGGGCGGGAGGCTCGCCGAGTCGTCGGCCCGGCTCGCCGCGGGGGGAGGGACACGCCCCGATTATCGGCTTGCTCGAGCGCAGCCCGCCCCGAAAGCGAGGGGCGAGGCGTCAACGCCTCGCCCCTCTCCCGACCGGTCGCTCGGGACTTACTTCAGCTCACGCCACCACGTGGGCGTCAGGTGCGCCGGGGGCGGCTCCAGCTGGACGTCGGTGACGAGCTGGGTGTACGCGTGGTCACCGCTCTTCGAGATGATGACGTCCCCCTGCGGGGTGATCGAGAACCCGCCGCCGGCTCCTTCGCCACCGTCCGTCGACTCGACCGGCTCCGCCTGGACCTCGCAGTCCACGGAGGTGAAGGTCAGCTTCACGACGTATGTCCGCCCGAGGCAGCCGTTGTCCGGGTCGAACACCAGGAAGAGCGCGTCGGACGTGCCGATGCCCGAGCGCGGCACGACGATGAACGGAGACGCGATGACCTGGGTGTGCTGTCCCAGGTTGCCCGCGCCGGCCGGATCCCCTGCCGGGCGCGGAATGTCGCGCAGGCGGACCCGGAACATGCCCGGATCCGACGGGCTGCTGTCCATGGGCGAGACGCCCTTGGGCTTGACGGCGAGATAGAGGCTCGGCTGGAAGTACTGGTCGCTGTCGTCGCCGATCTGCGACCCGGACACGGCGTCGCTCTCCTCGTAGAACGAACCGCTCCCGAACGTGAAGAGATCGCAGCCCGAGCCCCTCGGACCGTAGCCGCTGACGGCGGTCGTGTAGTAGAGCGGCTGGGACTGTCCCACGAACTTCGAGGCGTCGATGCCGACGACGAAGGTGTCGAACGCCGCGGGCGCGCTCGAGGAGACGAACCAGATCCGTCCGTTCAGGTCCGGGACGAGGCCCAGATCGGCCTTGTTGTCCGGGAGGAAGGACGGAGCGTCGGTATCGAGGAACCCCGCGTGCGCCACGGCCTGGTTACCGACCCACGGCGGGTTCGTCGCGTCGTTCGTGGTGTTGTGGGGAGCGCTCGGGGTCTGGAACGTGCCATCGGTCACGTCCAGCACGAACGCCTTCGGCGCGACGGGCGTGGAAACGGTGCTGGCCGGATTCTCTCCGCCCCCGAAGACCATCCGCCACTTGTCGGCTGTGACCGGCGCGACGCCCGGAATGCTCCACGTCTCGAACACGTTCGCGATCCCGTCGGTGGCCGTGGCGCCGTCGAGAGTCCAGAGGACCTTCACCGGCTCGGCCGGGCTCGTGACGGCGCCGTCGAACGTGCCGTAGCTCGGGTCGGTGGGCGACGGGTGGGTGATGTCGATCGCCGCGATCAGCCTCCCGGCAGGCCCCTCGGTGATGATGCCGACGGTCTTGTAGGTCGGCTCGGGCAGCGCGTTCGGGAAGTAGACGTCGAGGTAGCGGAGCGAGCTCGCCACCCCGTAGACGTGGTTGGTGAAGCCGGACAGCTGTCCCGTCGGGCTGTCGGCGGCGTTGATCAGGTAGTTCTGGTAGAAGGTGATCTGCCGGGCCAGGAGGTTCGGCGGCAGGAGGGCGGTGATCTCGCTCCCGTCCTCCGCGTTGAAGCAGTGCAGCATGCCGTCGTCGGAGCCGACCCAGACCACCGGCTTGCGCTGGGAGTAGGCGGCCTCGAATCCGGCGTGGTTCTGAACGGAGAGGTTGGAGTAGCGAGTCGGCGGCGTCACGACCGCGGGGGTCGAGTTGATGATGCCTCCCAGCATCCACTCGCGCCGGGCGCCCTGGGCCAGCGCGCTGGTACCGGAGCCGTCGTTGCCCAGGATGAAGTCGATCACTCCCGGGGTGAAGGTGCCCGCGGGCGAGCTGGTCAGGACGTCGAGCGCGTTCCTCGTCGCGGCCGAGTAGTCGATCTTGATCAGGGCCCCGCTCGAGGGGTTCCAGGTGTAGATCTTGCGAGTGGCGGGATCCGTGGACCGGAGGACCTGACCCGCGTCCCACTTCTCGTACAGCGGGTCGGACGGGAGCCTCGAGACGTCGAGAGCGTAGAAGTGTCCCTTCCACTCGGGGTAGTCGACCGACGAGAGGTACTGGGTGTTCTGCTGGCCGTCGATCGTCCCGCCGCTGACCGGCGCGGTCGTGACGTAGTCACCGGCGGCTCCGGCGTCGGCGATCTTCTTGAGAGCGGCGGCCAGGGAGTCCGGGTCGTTCGCGAAGATCGCGTAGTTGCCGTGGTTCGCGGTGCCGTACTCGAAGGTGTTGGGCGGGAGGTAGCTGCCGGCGTTCGTGATCCCGAAGTCGGCGAGCGCGGCGTCGGTGCGCCCCCGGTACGCGATGCGGTTCAGCTCGCACGGCCCGACGATGTCGCTGATGCCGATGACGAACGTGCGCACGCGAAGGGCCGGATCCGGCAGCAGCGGGACGCCACGCTGGAGCTGGAGGTCCCAGGCCAGATCGGCGGACCCGGCGCCGAACTGGGTGTAGTTGTTGTTCGGGATGGCGCTCGGGTCGGCGTCGGAGCAGTTGAATCCGCTCGCGGGCGGCACCGCGCCCGCGCCGTCGCAGCAGGCCCCGAAGACGGGGTTCACGGTGTAGCCGGTACACGGCAACGAGGCCGGCGCCGGGTCGCCCAGCGCGTCCACGCACTCGGCGAAGCAGAGCGCATCCGGGTAGCGGTGGGTACAGTCGGCGAACCACGCGCCGTCGTTGGGGTTACAGGTGTTCGAGAGACCATCGGTGATCAGGACCGTGCCGTAGCCGCGGTTGCACTTGTAGAGCGGATCGACGTCGAAGATGTCCTGATGGGACTGGAGCGCGAGGTCGAGCGCCGACTTGGTCGGCGTCCAGCCCGATGGCGTCAGTCCTCCGCTGGCCGAGAGCTGCAGATAGCCTTCGATCGCGGTCACGTCGTGGTTGTCCACCGGCTGGATGTTGTCCCGGATGTCCACGAGCTGCTGGACGTTCGCATACTGGCACTTGATGGCCTCGGCCGCGGTGTACGGGACCGGAAGCGTCGTGCCGTAGGTGATGAGGCCCCAGTTCACCGAGAACCGCGTCTGGCCGACGACGTCCTTCGGAGCCGAGACCGTGAAGGTCCCCAGGACGGGCTGGCCAACGCTGCAGCCGGCGTCGCTCACACCGCAGGCCTGGAAGGGGATGCCCGGATCCTCCAGGTAGTTGTCGGGTCCGGCCTCCAGCGTGTAGACCCACGTATCGACCGTCCCGACCGAGTTGGTGGCGGTGGTGATCACGACTCGCGGGAAGGTGACGTCGCTGGCCGTCGGGGGTGAGCTGGGCGGGAAGACGCCGCCGGCCACCGTCCAGGCGGCGGTGAGGAGCGGGCTGTTGGTGATGATGTCGGGAGCCACGTACTCGGGGATGATCGCGACGGAGTTCCCCATCGCGTTCTTGGCCGAGGCCATGCGCGACGGGAGGTCGAACTTGAGGGTGTAGCTCCACTTGTTGAAGCCGGTGAAGCCGGGGACGAGCGGATCGGCGTCGCAGTCCTCGTGGGGCTCCTGCGGCAGGGCGGCGCCCATCGCCGGCTCCTGATGGCCGGAGGCGCCCGGATCCGCGAGCGGCGCGGGCGATGCCTCGGAAACCCGTCCGGGCCGGAAAGGCGGAACCTCGGTGGGCGTCCGGGTCGGCGTCCGCGTCCGTGTCGACGTGGGCGTGACCGTCGCGGTCGCCGTCGGCGTCCGCGTGCTCGTCGGCGTCGGCGTGATCGTCGGCGTCTGGGTGGGCGTGCTGGTGTTCGGCGGCGTGGCCGTCGGCGTGAGCGTCGGCGTCGACGTGAACGTATGGGTCGGCGTCCGCGTTATGGTCGGCGTCACCGTCGGCGTGTTCGTGTTGGGCGGCGGCGTCGTCGTCGGGGTCCGCGTCGGCGTCGAGGTCGGCGTGAACGTGAACGTGGCCGTGGGCGAGATCGTCGGCGTCTGAGTCGGCGTGCGCGTCGGCGTCCGCGTGAACGTGGACGTCGGGGTGCGCGTCGGCGTGATCGTCGGCGTGTTCGTCACGGTCGGCGAGATCGTCGGCGTCTGGGTCGCGGTCCGCGTGGGTGTCCGGGTCGGCGTGCGCGTCGGGGTCTGGGTGACCGTGAACGTCGGCGTGATCGTGGCGGTCGGGGAGATGGTCGGCGTCCGGGTGGCGGTGCGCGTCGGCGTGCGCGTCGGCGTCGACGTCGGGGTGAACGTCAGGGTGAAGGTGGGCGTGATCGTCGGCGTGGGTGTGATGGTCGGCGTGCGGGTCGGTGTGCGCGTCGGCGTCCGGGTGGGCGTGGCCGTCGGGGTGAACGTCGGGGTGAACGTCGGCGTGATCGTGGCCGTCGGCGAGATCGTCGGCGTGCGGGTGGGCGTACGGGTCGGCGTCCGGGTGGGCGTCTGAGTCGACGTCGGGGAGATCGTTGCCGTGGACGTCGGCGTCACCGTCGGCGTCACCGTGAACGTGGCGGTTGCGGTCGCCGTCGGTGTGCGCGTCGGCGTGGCGGTCCCGGTCGTCGTCGGTGTGCTCGTCGGCGTCACCGTGGGCGACGCCGTGGGCGTCCTCGTCGGCGTGGACGTCTGCGTGGCGGTCGGCGTGGACGTCGCGGTGGACGTCGGCGTCACGGTCGGCGTGCTCGTGGAGGTCGGCGTCTGGGTCGGGGTCGTCGTGGGCGTCGTCGTGGGGGAATTCGTGGGCGTCGTCGTGGGCGTGCTCGTCGGCGTCGTCGTCGGCGTCGCGGTGGGGGTCTCGGTCGGTGTCTCGGTCGGCGTGGACGTGGGAGTGACCGTCGGGGTCTCGGTCGGCGTGAAGGTCGGCGTTGCCGTGGGCGTCTCGGTGGGCGTCGGCGTCGGGCCGGGGTTGGCGTCGGCGCAGGACCGCGACCAGCTCAGGAGGCCGGTCGAGTCGGCGCCGTGGACCAGCCGGGTCCCGTACTTGTCGAGGGCCATCGAGCCGCTCAGGTCGAGCACGATGATCAGGTTCTGCGGGATCTGGAGGCGCGAGATCTGGCGGAGCGGGTCGAGCCCCTCGGCCTCGGCCGTCGGCGTGACGGGCCCGACCGGCCCGAGCCCGAACAGGACGGCGGTGAAGAAGGCGACGCTCTTGCGCAGGATTGCGTTTCTCATGATCGGCGCCCTCACTTCGCGATACTCCCGGTCGAGCCCGGGTCACAGTCGGCCTGGAGACAGGCCGGAATCGACTCGTTGGTGAGCTCGAGCTGCTCCTCGAGCACGCGGGTCACGGCGTTCTGCCCGTTCACGAGGACACTCCCCACCGCGATCAGGTTCACCTTGTTGTCACCGTCCGAGCCCGGGTCGGGCACGCCGGAGGGAGACAGGGCCCCGCGATCTTCCACGTTGTTGCGGATGTAGAGGGAGTACTGGGCCCTCAGGTAGAAGGCGCTGCCCGAGTCGGCGGACGCCTGGAGCCGCGGAACGTCCCGGTTCAGGTACGTGATCGATCCGACCCGGAACGACTTGGCCTGGGCACCGCCGCCCGGAGGGTTGAACACCCCCGATGGTGCCGAGGCGCCGAGGAGCGTGCTGATCGGATTCCCGGCCCGCGAGTAGTTGGCCAGGACCTCCTCTCCCGTCCGGAGGCCGGTCTCCGCGGCGTAGAAGCTCGTCTTGGCCAGCCGGTCGTTGCCCGAGATCCGGTCTTCCACCTGCGTGAAATAGGCGATCCCGATCCCGACCACGGTCAGGATCAGGACGACGAGGATGACCGTGATGAGGGCGCTCCCTCGAGCGGGGGTTCTGCGACGGCGGCGCGGGGCCCGGCTGGCAGTCATGGCAGATCAGCTCCCAAGGACTCGGTTGCGGAACAGCAAGGTGGTGGTGAGGCGGTAATACTCGTAGAGCGGGTCGCCTGCCGCGGGGACCGCACCGGCGGCGTGATCCTCGACGGCGGGGCGAAAGTGGTTGGCCAGGGCACGAGCGCCCGCACCGGAGGCGAGCGACCGCGCCGCGATGGTCAGCCGCGGCGAACGGGCGACGACCGTGACGCGGAGCCCGATGACGAATTGGGCGTCACGCGTGGCGTCGAACGGCGTGGCCGAGGAGCTGCACGTACCGGTGGTCAACCCCTGGCACGGGCCAGCTTGCGGAGGGATGCCCCCGGTGAAACCGGCATCGGCGAGCCGGTTCGTCCCGGAGTTCCCGACCGTGCCGTTCGCGTAGAGGTACGCCACCTGCAAGTCGACGATGTTCTCCACGATCGGGACGAAGTTCGTCCCCGGCGCGTCGACGTCGGCGTCGAAGATCCCGAGCTTCTGCTCGAGGTTCCCGTTGCGGACCCGGAACGACACGTACTGGACCCCAGCCGCGAGCGTGACCGGGGCGACGAGAGCCAGCTCCCCGTTCGGGGCTATCCCCTTCCACTCCGAGACCCCGAGGTCGAACTTCACGCCGGTGATGTAGTTCGTCGCCCCGCCCGAGATCGTGCAGTCGCTCGCGCCGTAGTCGGTGATCTGGAAGTACTGCCAGTTCCCCTTGTTGTCGATGAGGGTCAGGAGCCCCGACTGCTCGGTGGCACCCACGGTGTGAGCCCCCGTGAGCTGCTTGAAGAGCTCCATGTTGGTGCTCGGGCAGCCGGCGGAAAAGTTGACGGCGTGGCCCCCCGCCGCGTGCTTGTCGCCCCCGAGCGTGATCACCACCTTCAGGGGGTTCTCGGAGACGGAGAGCGAGACGATGTCGGTCCCCAGGTCGGCCAGGCTGCTGCTGGAGACGTCGTTGTAGGACCCCTGCTTCAGGACGTTCGGCGTGGCCTCGTTCGCCCCGTACCAGCAGATGAGGGCATTGGGGTTGTTCACCCCGGGCGAGACGTTTCGGACGGCCCGCACGTAGTTCAGGTCCGCCGCTCCCTGGACGTTGAACGTCAGGTAGTCGACCGCCCGGCGCGCCGCCTGGCGAGGCATCGTGACCATCTGCTGGCGCTCGGCGAACGCCTTCATCTGGAAGAGGAGCGTCAACGCCACGATCATCACCAGCACCAGGAGGGCCAGCGAGACCGTGGCCTCCATCAGGGAGAAGCCCCTGCGATCGTCAGATCGGCGACGTGAGAATGCGCGCGACATAGTCGATCCTCTTGGCGTTGAGCGTGAATTCGCCGGGGGTGACCTGCCGTTGGCTGAAGTAGCGCCGGGCGGTCGTGGACGTGGACGCCTCTACGGTGACCGTGACGATCACGGACTCGTCCGAGCTCGAGGTCGCGGCAGCGTTCCGGATGTTGAACCGGATCTGATACGGACCGTCGTCGATCTCCATGACGTTCGCGCCGGCCGGGCCCCAGAAGGCCCAGGCGGTGGCATCCGCCGCCGCGTTGTCGGGAAGCACGAAATCGGTGTCGGGAGGCGCCCCCCCGGGCGAGAGCGGCAGGGGGATCCCGCAGCCCGACGGGGGGACGAAGTTGTAGTCGAAGACGGCCGAGGCGCGGTACATGCCGTAGACGATCCGGATGTTCTCCACCACCTGCTGGGCCTTGAACGTCATCTGCGTGCGGGCCGCCGCGCCGGCGTTCACGACGAGGGAGAGCGAGTACATCTCGAGGATCCCGACCATCAGGAGGGCCAGCACCGTCATGGCGATCAGGACCTCGATCAGGCTGCTCCCCCGAGCTCGACGCGGCCTGCGCAGGGACCTTCTGAGCTGCTTCATCTTCTCTCCCTGCCTAGTACAGCGACCTGTTGGCCTGGACGCTCCAGACCGGGCTGACCCGGACCTGGAGCAGGACGGGAGGCTTCAGCGCGGGGTTCGAGCCCACCATCCGGGTGTGGGTGAGGCTCAGCGTGGCGATTCCGGCGATCTGGCCGGCGGCCGAGGCGAAGGTCCGGGTTCTCAGGTCACAGCCGAGCCAACGCACCGTCGAGGCCGACGTGCCGTTGGCGGACCAGAATGCCGACTGCACCTCTCCGGCGTTCGTCGTGGAGAAGGCGATGTCGCCGGGCAGAGTCAGCGTCTGGATCACCGCGTCGGTCGAGGTGTCGGGTACGTTGTCCTGGTTCGTGTCCGCCACGAGCTGGAACTGGCGGGCCGCGCCGTCGAAGACCACGAAGATCGAGGTCCCCCGGGTCTGCATCTCGGAAGGGGCACGCGACATCAGGGTCGTCAGGTCGGAAGCCGCGGACGCGAGGCGCTGCTTCTGGATCGCCTTGAGGCCCTCGACCGAGGCGATCACGAAGGTCAGGCCGAGGACCAGCACCACAGCCAGGAGCTCGATCATGCTGAAGCCGCGCCGTCCGGAGCGCCGCCCAACCGCCGAAACCCGTGCCCTGACCGTCACGCGTGGAATCCTCCCTTGCCACGGGCGACAAAGCCATTCTCGTGCCGCCGCGATTGGCCCGATGGCAAGGCCAATTGGATCAATACCTTGGCGTGGTTTCGCGATCTGCGACCCTGTCTCGGCCCCGGAGTCGATCGTTACGATTCGTAACACGTCTCGTTCGCTCACGGCGATGCTCCCTTCGTTCCGGCCACGGTGATTCGGCTACGATTATCCTCTTCCCGGATCCGAGGAGGTCGAGCGTGGTCCTAGACAAGCTCCGGAAGGGACTGAGAGCCGAGCCCCCCGTCGTCGCGGCCCTGCGGGCCCACCAGTGGTCCTCGGAGGGTCAGAAACGCGACCTGATCCAGAAGTTCAAGCTGGCCCCGGACCTGGAGATCGACGAGGTCGTCTGGACCGCGCTCGACCAGACGGCCGAGATCCGCGAGGCCGGGATCGAGGTCCTGAAGCGGCGACCCGACCCGCACGCCGTCCTCGAGGCGCTGGTCCCTCTCCTCCGGACCCGCTCCGAGGCCGCTCGCCGGGCCGTGCAGCGGTTCCTCCAGGAGGTGGCCGGGGACCAGCTGGGCCCGTTCCTCTCCCAGCAGTGCGAGGAGGGGGACGACTTCGGCCGGCTCGCCGCCGTGGAGCTCGCCAAGAGCCTGCCCGGCGACGGCGCCATCTCGATCTACAAGCGGCTGGTGCGGGACCCGAACCTGGGGATCCGCCGCCGGGCGCTGAAGGCCCTCAGCGAATCGACTCTCCCCGGCGCCGCCGCGCTCGCCTCGAACATGGCGGTCAAGCTGCTCGAGGACGAGGACGAGGAGATCCGGCTCGCCGCGCTCGCGCTGCTGGAGAAGAACCCCGACGAGGCTCACATCGGCTCGATCCTGCAGCTCGCCGCGGCGGGCGCCGGGCGGATCGCGGACGCGGCGTTCTCGGCCCTGCGGCGCCTCCTGCCGCTCTCCAAGGCGGACCACACCAACGACATCCTGCCTCTCCTCGCCAGCGGCAGCGCCAGCGTCCGTACCGGAGCCCTCTCGCTCCTGGAGCGGACCCCGCCCGACCCCCTCGCCCGGGCGTTCGTCGAGCAGTTCAACGGCTCCTTCGTCTGGGTCCGCGACCGGGCGCTCGAGACCCTGAACCGCGCGTTCCCGACCTTCCTCCCGGCGCTCCTGCGCCTGACGGCGGATCCGGACCGGAAGGTCGCCGGCGGAGCCGCGGAGCTCGCGCTCATCGCTCCCGACCCACGAGCCCTGCCGGTCTGGATGAACCTGCTCGACAACCCGGACTGGTGGATCAGGAGCCGCGCGCTCGAGAGCCTCGGCAAGTACGGCGCGGGCCGGGACGACGTCTACCAGAAGCTGGCGGGGGCCCTGCGCGTGCCCGAGCTGACCCTCTCGGCGGCGTCCGCGCTCGGTGAGTTCGGCGACCCCCGGGGCCTGCAGCCGTTGGGACAGGCGTTCCAGGCGGCGATGGCCGCACCCGACGAGCAGCTCGAGATCCTCGACTCCATGGCCAAGCTCGGCGCGAAGGACCCGAGGGTGGGTGCCTACCTCGGGAACGTCTCCAAGCACCCGTCGTTCGACGAGAGAGTCCGCGAGAGGGCGCGTGACCTGGTGGGCCGGCTCCAGGGCGCCGCGGCGATGGCCGCCATCCCCTCGGTCGCGTCGAGCCCGCAGCGGCTCGACCTGGCCAACGTCGAGAACGCCAGGCTGGTCGACTTCCTCGCGGACACCGTCGCCAAGGGCGCGTCCGACTTCCACCTGGCCACCGGTTTCGCTCCCCACCAGCGGATCAACGGCGCGCTGACCTCCCTCGACGTGCCCGGATTCTCACGGGAGCGGTCGCGCCAGCTGCTCAAGCAGGTCCTGACCGACGAAGAGTGGCGCCGGCTCGAGCAGGATCGGCAGCTCGACATCTGCCTGAAGGTGGCCGGGCTGGGGCGCTTCCGGGCGAACCTCTTCTCTCAACGGAGCGGCTTCGACGCGTCCTTCCGCGTCATCCCGCACTCGCTCCCGACGCTGTCCGAGCTCGGGCTGCCCCAATCCGCCTGGGAGCTGACCCGGTACACGCAGGGGCTCGTCCTGGTGACCGGCCCGGCCGGCTGCGGCAAGTCGACCACGCTCGCGACGCTGCTCGACCGCGTGAACGAGACACGGCGCGGCCACATCATCACGGTCGAGGACCCCGTCGAGTTCGTGCACGTGAACAAGGAATCCCTGGTGAACCAGCGGCAGGTGCCCCAGCACACGAAGTCGTTCGCCCGGGCCCTGAAGGCCGCGCTCCGCGAGGACCCGGACGTCATCATGATCGGCGAGATGCGCGACCTCGAGACGATCTCGCTCGCGATCTCCGCGTCGGAGACGGGGCACCTCGTCTTCGGCACCCTCCACACGACGACCGCGACCGGCACGATCGACCGCGTGATCAACGCCTTCCCGGCCGGCCAGCAGGGACAGATCCGCGCCATGATCGCCGACTCGCTGAAGGCGGTCATCTCGCAGGCTCTGCTCCCGAGGCGGGGCGGAGGCGGGCGCGTGGCGGCGTTCGAGATCCTGCGCGGCACGCAGAACGTCGCCGCTCTCATCCGCGAGGCGAAGACCCACCAGCTGCCGTCCGCGCTCCAGACGGGACAGCTCGCCGGAATGGTCACGATGGACCAGGCGCTGATCCGGCTCGCCGAGGACGGCAAGGTCGACCTCGAGGCCGCGTACGACCGGGCCCTGAAGAAGGAGCCCTTCGAGAAGCTGCTCAACGAGGAAAGGCAGGCCCTGGCATGAGCGCCGGCGCACCGACACCCCAGGCCTCCGAAGCCCGTCGCATCGACGCCCTCCTGCGTCTCGTCCTCGAGAAGAAGGCCTCGGACCTCCACCTCGCCGTCGGCTCGCCGCCGATGATCCGCGTCGACGGCGAGCTCGAGCGGGTGAAGTGGCGCACCCTCACCGAGGAGGAGTTCGTGAACCTGATCGGCCCGATCGCGCCCCCGAAGCTGTTCGCGGCGTGGCGGGAGACGGGCGACACGGATTTCGCCTACGCGATGGGCAACCGCGCCCGCTTCCGCGTCAACGTCTTCAAGCAGGAGCACGGGCCCGCCGCCGTCCTCCGGATGATCCCGCCCCGCGTGCTGACGATCGAGGAGCTCGGCACGCCGCCCCAGGTGGCGAGCGTCGCGAAGGTGCCGCGCGGCCTCGTCCTGGTCACCGGGCCCACCGGCTCGGGGAAGTCGACCACGCTCGCGGCTCTCCTGGACTGGGTGAACCGGACTCGCGCGTTTCACATCGTGACGATCGAGGACCCGGTGGAGTTCCTCCACGTCTCCCAGAAGTCGATCATGACGCACCGCGAGGTCGGCTTCGACACGATGTCGTTCTCGGAGGCGCTGAAAGCGGCGCTGCGCGAGGACCCGGACGTCGTCCTCGTCGGCGAGCTGCGCGACCTCGAGACCATGACCAACGCGCTCCAGGCCGCGGAGACCGGCCTCCTGGTCTTCGGCACGCTTCACACGAACTCGGCGTCCAAGGCGATCGACCGCCTCATCGACGGCTTCCCGTCCGAGGAGCAGGACCAGACGCGGACGGTGCTGGCCGAGGTGCTGAAGGCGGTCGTGGCCCAGGTCCTCCTGAAGAAGAAGGGAGGCGGCCGCATCCCGGCCTTCGAGGTGCTCCGGGGCTCGCCGGCCCTGTCGAACGCGATCCGGGAGGGGAAGACTTCCATGATCACCACCCTGATCCAGACGGGGAAGTCCCAGGGGATGATCTCCATGGACCAGTCGCTCGCCGACCTCGTGGTGAACGACATCGTCGACATCGAGGAGGCGTTCGACAAGGCGCTCGAGAAGGACGCCTTCCGGGCCCTCGTGGAGAAGAGGCGCGCGGCGGCGAACGCCGCCACCTGAGGCGGCGACCGGGTCACGCCACGGGGAGCGACAGGACGAACCGGGCCCCCGGAAGGACGCGGCCCCGCTCGACCGCCACCGAGCCACCGTGGAGCGCCGCGATCTTCGCGACGAGCGCGAGGCCGAGGCCGGTGCCCGTCTCCTTGGTCGAGGTGAACGGCACGAACAGCTTCGCCGTGACCTCGACGGGAACTCCCTGGCCGTCGTCCTCCACCGCGATCCGCGCCAGCCCGGCGGTCACACCTTCCCCCAGGACGACGACGCGGCCGCCGCCCCCTTCGGGGCCCGGATCTCCGGCGCCTGCGGCCGCCGCCTCTCGCGCGTTGCGCACCAGGTTCACGAGCGCCCGGCGCAGGAGCGCTCCGTCGCCCCGGACCACCGCGAACGTCCCGTCGGTGTCGAACGCGATCGCGGAGTCGGCCATCCGTTCCTCCTCCACGATCTCCCGCGCGAGGGGTCCGAGATCGACCGGACCGGGAGTGAACCGCCCGGGCCGCGCGAAGAACAGGAAGTCTCCGGTCACGGTCGCGATGTGGTCGGCCTCGGCGCGGATGGCCGCGAGGTGCCGCGCCCGCGCCTTCGGGTCCTCGGTCGACGCGGCCAGGCGGGCCCAGCCCTGCAGGGTCGCGGTGGCGTTCCGGAACTCGTGCGCGATGCCGGCCGACATCTCGCCGAGGGCCGCGAGCTCCCGCCGTGCCGAGAGCTCCCTCTCCAGACGGCTCGTCCGGGTGCGGTCCTCGAGGAACACCAGCGTGCCGAGGGGCCGGTCGGCCGCATCGACGACCGGAGCCGCGGTGACGACGAGCCGGCGTCCGCTCGTCTCCTCCCCGAGGACGAACTCGCGACCGAGCGTGGCCTCTCCGCGGGAGGCGCCGTGCACCGCCCCCTCGAGGACCGGATAGGCGGCGAGCGCGCGCGCCGCGGCCCCGCCGACGGCCTCGGGCGGCAGATCCAGGAGCCGCCGGGCCGGCTCGTTCGCCTGCGACAGCGCCCCGCCGGCGTCGATGACGAGGAGCCCGCCCGGGTGCGATCGGACCAGGGTCTCCGCCGTCACCGCCAGGGCGTCGGCCCGCTCCTTCTCACGGCGTCTCAAGTCGTCGAGCTCGGTGGTCCGCTTGCGCAGCTCCTCGATGGTGCGTGCGAACGTGGAGATCGCGTGGTCCGCCTCGTCCCGCCCCGGCTCCTCCGGCAGGAGGCCCGAGGCGTCGCGGGCCGTCTCGGCGAGCGCCTCGATCGGGGAGAGGAGGCGCCGGAGGAACGGGATCACCAGGAGCCCGAGCGTGACGGCGGCGAGCGGCACGACGAAGGAGAGGATCCGGACGTTGCGCTCGGCCTCCGAGAGGAGCGAGCCGTCGTACCCGATGCGCAGGATCCGCGTCCCCCCGGCGAAGGACGCGGTGACGATCGCGAAGCCCGGCCCTCCCTCCGACGTCGCGCCGGCCGCCACGGTCTCACCGGGGAGCGGCACCTCGCCCGCGGAGAGCGTCTCCTCTCCCTGCGCGACGTCGGGCAGGAACGGCGCCTCGGCGAGACGGGCCCCTTCCGCGTCGTACAGGCCGGCATGGCGGGCTCCCGCGTCGCGCAGGAGGGTCGCGACCCGGGCGTCGCCGCCGAGCGCGAAGGAGGCGTCGCCCGACAGGAGGAGGCGCTCGACGACGATCCGCGTCTCGGCGGAGAGCCGGGCCAGATGCTCCCGTTCGGCCCACGCCGTGACGTTCCGGAGGAGGACGAGGGTGAGGCCGGAAAGGAACAGCAGGAAGAGCAGGCCTCCGACGACGATGTGCCGGACCTCGCGCTCGAAACGGCGGTCCCGGGGCCCGTCGCTCACGGCAGGAGGCGTGCTCCGGGAACGGCGGGATCGCCGAGGAGGTAGGCGAGACAGAGCCGCCCCGTCGCGAAGGCAACCAGCGATCCCGCGGCGAGGAACACGCCGAAGGGAATGTCCGACCGTCCGACGAGGACGAGGATCCCGGACTCGAGCCTCTCGGCTCTCGCCGAGACGACGCGGAAGAAGTGGTCGCCTTCCTCCAGCATCAGGCGGTGGGACTCGGTGGCCGCTCCGAGCCGGGACCGCCGCTCGGCCAGACGGAGAAAGGCGACGAGCGGCCGGCCCGCCTTACCCGACGACCGGTACGGCGCGCCGACCCGGGCGGCTCCGGGGACGTCGCGCCAGACGGGGCCCGCGGCCTTCACGATCCCTCCGGCCACCAGGAGGCCCTCCCGCTCGGCGGCGGCTCGCGCCGCCGACGGGTCGCGGCCCGACGCGCGGAACCGCGACGCCCACCTCGCCCTCCGGGCCAGCAGGTAGGCACCTCCGCCGAGAGCCCCCGCCGCGGAGGCGAAGAGGAGGGTCAGGAGCACGCCGGCCGCCCCTCCGACGGCCCCGATCATCGCGATCATGTGGACGTCGCCCAGGCCCATCCCTTCCGCGGCGCGCAGCCACTCGTACGCCTTCCGAACCGCGAGGAGCAGGAGCGCCCCCAGCGCCGCGCCGCCGACCGACTCCACGAGATGGCTCGTCGACAGGGCGAGCGGCGCGCCGCCGGGCCGGAAGAGACTCGCCGCGTCCCTCGCCGCGGCGAGGAGGAGGCCGGCGGCGAGCACGCCGAGCGTGATCTCGTCGGGCAGGATCCGCGCCTCGAGATCGGTCGCCACCAGGACCACCGCGGCGAAGGAGAGGAGGCCGAAGGCGACGGCCGAAGGCGAGGGTCCGAAGAGGACGGCGCCCAGGAGGAAGAGGAGCGCCACGGTCAGCTCCACCAGGGGATAGCGGATCGAGATCGGCCGGCGACAGCGGCGGCAACGACCGCGCAGCACGAGCCACGACAGGACCGGGACGTTGTCGAGGGCGGCAATGGGATGCCCGCAGCCCGGGCAGCGGGAGCGCGGCCGGACCACCGACTCGCCTCGCGGGAGGCGGTGGATGCAGACGTTCGCGAAAGAGCCGAACACGGCCCCGAACGCGAAGAACGAGACGCGAAGGACGAGTGTCACGCCGGGATCGATCACGGCAGCCTCGGTTCCGGCCCGCCGGCCAGGAGGAGGCCCGCGAGGATCACGGCGGAGATGACCGAGAGGGCCGCACCGACACGGAAGGAGAGAGGACGGTACCGCAGCACCACCCGGTGCTCGCCGGCGGGAACGGTGAAGCCGATGAAGAAGAGGTCGGTCCGCACCGCACGCACCGGAAGGCCGTCCACCTCGACGCGCCAGCCCGGATCCCAGCTCCGGGTCAGGACGACCGACGCGGGCTCGGAGGACACGGTGGAGATCTCGGTCTCCTCCGCGAGGTCCCGGACGAAGCGCAGTGCCGAAAAGCCCTTGCCGCTGCGAGGCGGCGGGATCGGCCCCGGGTCATCGGCGAAGAGGGCCAAGTCCTCCGGGTCGAATCCGGGCCTCGTCAGCGCCGCGATCACGACCTCGTCCGCGGCGACCCTGCCGCCGCGGGCGAAGAACGCCCGGCCGAGCGGCCCGGCCAGGTTGTAGGCGTAGACGCCGGGCCCGCGCCCGGCGGGTCCGCGCGTGGAGCGTGGCGGCGGCGACGGCGACACGACCAGGCGAGCGTCGCACAGACGGAGGATCGAGTCGGGGATACGTCCCGCGAGGGAGTCGTGGAGAAGAGCGAGCCGGAGCAGGCTCTGGAGGGGCGATCCCGACGTCGCGGCCGGGATCCCGGCATCGAGGTTGGTGTAGCCGGCCAGGAGTACCCG
Source organism: uncultured Holophagales bacterium (assembly GCA_964384675.1). Lineage (GTDB taxonomy): Bacteria > Acidobacteriota > Thermoanaerobaculia > UBA5066 > UBA5066 > CAYLNK01. The sequence goes on from CAYLNK010000009.1 coordinate 17,760, forward strand.
TTCCTTGAGCGGTGTGGTCGGGGCCCAGGCCCCGCCCGGCATCGCGTAGCCGACGACGGCCCGCGCGTCGAGCGTGTCCACGAGCAGCCGGCCCGGAGCGGAGCCGAACATCCGGCGCACCTCCTCGGTGGACGAGCGCAGCGCGGCCGCGGGCACCGCCTCGAGGGGGTCCCGGGCCGTGGCGGGCAGCGTGGCGACGAGGAGCGCCACTACCAAGTAACCGGTCGCCGGCGCGCCGAGCCCCGTCCTTCCCCGCAGCGCGAGGAGGAGGACCGCGGCACCGAGGGCCCCGAACGCGAGGCGGGCCCGGCCAGGGTCCCGATCCCGGAGCGACCCGAGCGCCGCGACCGCGAGCAGGACGACCACGCACACCGTCAGGCCGGCGCCGATCCAGGCTCGCCCCACCCAGGCTCGCTCCCGGGCGAACCCGTCGTCTTCCGGGCGCGCACAGACGCGAAACCGGCCATAGAGGAAACCGTCCAGACCGGCGCCGGCGGCCACGGCGAGGCCGAGATGCGTCAGCAGGAACCACCGACCCGGGAACCTGAGGCCTCGGAGCAGCCCGGTCCGGTACAGGAGAGGAGCGAGCGCTCCCCGGGACCCGAGCGCGAGGAGGAGGCCGATCACCGCGAGGCCGAGGAGACCCAGGAGCAGGCGCGGGCGGCCCGGGAATCCCGCGGCCGCGCCCGCCACGAGCAGGAGGGCCAGCGGACCGAGCGCGAGCGAGGCGAGGTAGCCCCCCCGCTCGCCCGCCGGGGTTCGTGTGGCCGCCGGCGTCGGAGGCGCGACGAGGTCGGCGAGCGCGCCCGATCCGACGGGACGGGCCATCGCCTCCTCGGGCGAGGCATTCGAGATCCGGCCCGTCCTCACCACGAGCTCGAGAAACGGAAGCGACGCCGCGGCGGTGAGGGCGAACGCCAGACCGAGCCCGAGGGCGGCTCTCGCGGCGGCCCGGCCCGGACGGATCGAAGGAACGCCCGTGCCCTCGGACCAGGTCAGGGCCGCGAGACCCAGGGCCGCCGCGGCCCCCGCGAGCGCCACGCTGGGCTCACCCGCCAGGAACGCGAGGGCGACAGGAAGGGCGAACCCGGCCAGCCCACCGCCCGACACCAGCCGGCGCGCCCCGACGAAGATCCAGGGCAGCCACGCCGCCGCGCAGGCGTTGTTGTAGTAGGGGAAGAGAGAGAGGAACGCGCCGGCACCCGCGTAGACCACGCCGCCCGCGAGCGACGCCGGGCGCGAAGATCCCAGGCTGTCGAGCCAGCGGGCCATCCCCGCCGAGGCGAACGCGAGATGGAGCGTGATCGCGAGGAGAGCGCCCCATGGCATCCCGAGGAGGAAGGGCAAGTCCCCCGGATAGAGCACACCGGACTGGAGCTGGGCCAGCCAGGGCTCGCCGCAGCCGGCCAGGGGGTTCCAGAGGGGGATCTCGCCAGCGGCCCAACGCGCGGCGGTGTACGCCTTCATCGGCCAGAAGAAATCGGGCAGGTCGCCACGAGCTGGGATCCGTGCGCTCCAGGCCGCCGGACCACCCGAGATCGCGCCCACCAGGACGCCGAGGAGTCCTCCGAACGCCGTGACACGTCCCGGCGACTCCCCGCTCATCCGTGGATTGTAAACGTCAACTGCGGGACCAAGTGAAAGGCCCCCGGTTTCCCGGGGGCCAGTCCAGAACGATCGAGGAACGAGGAACGCTACTTCTGCTGGCCTTCCGCGTACTGGATGAACTGGCCGTCGACGAAGATGATGTCGTTGTTGAAGCTGGTCGTCGGGCCGTACCCGGCAACATCCGGCCCCGTGGTCGTGTCCTTGCCGAAGGAGACGAGGATGTAGTCCTGGTTCGAGTTGCCCGTGGTGTACTTGATCGTCTCGTTCCAGCCATCCTGGGTCGGAACGATCCGGATGTACGTGGGGGAGAGCTGGCCGATCACAGTCGTGCTCATCGCGGCGGTCGGATAGCCCAGGCCGCTGGGCAGGGTGGCGGCAGCCGCCGGGTACTGGTTGTTGTCGACGGCGTACGCCTCGGCCGCGGTGCCGATGCTGCGCATGTCACCCATCGTCCTCTTCTGCTTCGCGCGCTGGATCGCGTTCAGCAGGTTGGGAATCGCGATGGCCACGATGATGCCGATGATCGCGACGACGATCAGCAGCTCGATGAGGGTGAAACCCTTCCGATTACGCTTCATGTAGATAGCCTCCTTGACTGCGAGCATTCAAGAGCGGTGCCGCTCCCGTCTTCAGCGGCTCCAAGCCGGTCCGGGCGAGTGATCGACAAAATTTTGTCGGACGTGCCCGGTCCACCGTCCACAAAGTGTCGACAGTTCCAGGACGCTGGAAGGGGGCGAGCGGCTGTCGGATGGAGACCTTCACTTCTGGGTCCCGTCCGGGTACTGCACGAATCCCCCGTCGACCAGGATGATGTCGTCGTTGAAGTTCGTCGATGCCCCGTAGGTGGGAGACGACTGCTGCGCCTGGTCTCGCCCGGTGGAACGGAGGGCGTAGTCCGCGCCGTCAGCCGAGGTGGTGTACAGGAAGAACCCGAGCCACGGATCGTAGAGCGGAACCGCCCGCATGTAATTGGGCTGGAGCTTCCCGATGACGCCCGGCGTGAAGCTGGCGGTCGGGAGCGAGAGGCCGGTGGGCAGGGTGAAGACCGCCGCCGCGGACGGGTAGGTGCTGTGGTCGACGCTGTACGCCTCGAGGGCCGTGGCGATCGCCCGCAGGTCGGCCATCGCCCTCTTCTGCCGCGCCCTCTGGATGGCGTTGAGGAAATTGAATACCGCGATCGCGATGATGATGCCGATGATCGTCACGACGACCAACAGCTCGATCAACGTGAAGCCACGCCTGTGCTTCCTCATGGTGTTGCCCCTCGATTCGAAGTCAGGAATCAAGAAGCGTGCCGGGCCTCGACGAGGGTCCGGAAGTCCCGGTGCCGCTGCCAGACGAGCTCGAGCGCCTTCCGGAAGGCCGGGACGTGCCGGAGCGGGACGAGCGCCCGGTCCCGCTCGATCCACGGCGCGTTCCAGTACCCGAGGTCCGCGGCCTTCCCGATCCAGGCGACGGCGGCGTCAGGCTGCGAGAGCGCGGCGCGCACCTTCGCGATCCAGTACGTGAAGGTCCCGTCCGCAGCGGCTCCCGGCTCGGCGGCGGCCAGCTGCTGCTCGGCGCGCTCCCGGTCGCCGGTCTGGGCCAGGACGAAGGCGTAAACCCCCCGTGCGATGAAGTTGTCGGGGTCGAGCTGGTAGCCGCGCTCGACCCACTCGCGCGCCCGGCCGAGGTCCCCGGCGTAGTAGTGGACGATCCCCTTCCAGTAGTGGAAGTGCCCGAACCGGGGCCGCTCGGCGAGGAGCGCGTCGGCCTCGGCGTGCGCCTCGGGCAGCCTCTCCTGGTAGATCAGCGCCGAGAGGCGCGGGATGGAGTGAGCCCAGGCCGGATCGATCGACCCGGCCGCCTCCTGCGCCGCCAGACACCGGTCCCACAGCCCGGCGTTCTTGTAGAGGTAGGCGAGCGTGGCGTGCGCCGGGGCGTAGCCGGCGTGCTCGGCGAGCACGGCGTAGAGGTCGACCAGGGCGCGCTCGTTCTGTCCGCGTTCGATCCTTACCAGAGCGAGGATCCGGCGCGCCTCGGCGGCGAGCGGCCCCCGGGGATCGGCCTGGAGCGCCTCGGAGACGGCGGCTTCGGCGCGGTCGTACAGCCGCACGTCTCCGACGATCTCGGCGGTCTCGCTCTGATGGCGACCGAGACGGGTGAGCAGGCGAACCCGCTCCCGGAGCGCGACGTCCCCCGTCAGCCGGTCGGCGAGGGCGACCGCGCGCTCGAGGAGGGGGCCGGCCTCGCGCGGGCTGCGCCGCACGGCGTTCGCCGCCGCCTGCTCGAGGGCGGCGATCGCCCGGGGGAACTCCCGCCCCTTCTCGAAATGGACGGCGAGGACCGCCGCGATCGAGGCCGCCCGTTCCACCGACGCCGGGTCGTGGCCCCCTTCGTGACGACCCGCCAGGTACCGGCCCAGGGCGGAATGCCACGCCGTCCGCCTCTTCGGCGGGATCGAGCCGTAGAGCGCGTCCTCGTAGAACGCGTGGACGAACCGGAAGCCCGAGGAGAGCGTGCCGTCGGGGTGCTCCAGCTCGCCCGTCGGCTCCACCAGCCCGTGCACCCGGTGCAGCCGGTCGAGCCGGTCCTCCACGTCGAGCTCGTCGGCGCCCAGCACCGAGGCGACCGCGCCGGAATCGAACCGCTCGCCCTGGACGCTCGCCACCTGGAGGAGGCGGCGGTCCTCCTCGTCCAGGCGGTCGAAGCGGGAGAGGATGACGCCGGTGATCCCCTCGGGCACCTCGTCCCCGAGGTCGTCCAGCGAGCGGGCCGCCACCATCCGTCCGGCGTCCTCCCGGAGCGCCCCGAGGGCCCTCAGGTGGCGCAGGACGTTCACCACGAAGAGGGGGTTCCCCTCGGTCTTCCCGTGCACGAAACGGACGACCTCCGGCGCGACGCCCATCCCGAGCTCTCGCATGAGGAAGGCCTCCACCTCGGGTTCCGTGAACGGCGGCGGGGCCACCTCCGCGCCCGACGACGACAGCCCCCGCAGGGCCTGCCGGAGGGGATGGCGGGTCACCTCGATCTCGGAGCGCCGGTACGTCGCCACGACCAGCAGCCTCATCTCGACGATCCGGCGGGCCAGGTACGCCAGCAGGTCGACGCTGGCGTTGTCCGCCCAGTGGAGGTCCTCGAGCACCAGCACGATCGGGCGCACCGTCGAGAGCGCCGCGAGGAAGTCGCTCAGCTCCCGCGGCATCCGGTCCTGGGCCGGAGGGGCCGCGCCCGCGGCCTCCAGCCGCTCGTCGAGGGTCGCCCCGACGAGGAGAGCGGGAAAAAGCCGCGCCCAGGACGGAGCGAGCGACCGCAGGAACCCGGCCACGCGTCCCTCCTCCAGCCCGTTCACGAGGCGGGAGACGATCTCCAGGAACGGCAGGTACGCCTCGCCCGAGCCGAAATGCTCGGAGCAGCGCCCCACCGCGGTCAGGATCTCCGGCCGGGCCCCGGTCTCGCGCGCCAGGAAGGCGTCCACGAGGGTCGTCTTGCCCGAGCCCGGCTCTCCGGAGACGAAGAGGAACCCGCCCCGGCCGCGCAATGCCGCGAGGAGCCGGCTGTTCATCACGTTGAGAGGCCCGTCCCGGCCGATCGGCCCCGGGACGACCGCGGGGGCGAAGCTCACCCCCGTCGAATCGACCGAGAGCGTCGTGATCGCGGGGAGCGGCTTCGTCTCGGCTCGCGCGTCGGGCGCGCGCGGGGCTCCCCGCAAGAGCGGAGCGAGCGCCTGGACCAGCTCCCCCACCGTCTGGTAGCGCCGGGCCGGGTCCTTCTCGAGCGCCTTGAGGACGGCCGCCGAGATGGGAAGGGGGATGGCGGCATCCGCGGCGTGAAGCGGGCGGGGCAGCTGGGTGAGGTGCTTCATCAGGACCGACATCACCGAGGCCCCGGAGAACGGGACGAAGCCCGTCAGCATCTCGTAGGCGATCACCCCGAGCCCGTAGACGTCGCTCCTCGGGTCGGCCGGACGCCCCTGGGCCTGCTCCGGGCTCATGTAGTGAGGCGTTCCGACGGCGTGGTCGCCGGTCAGCCCCGGCGACGGGTCGTCCTCCGAGAGCGAGGCGAGGCCGAAGTCGGCCACCTTCACGGCCCCGCGCGAGAGGAGGATGTTCGCCGGCTTCAGGTCGCGGTGGACGATCCCGGCCTCGTGGGCCGCCCCGACGGCCGCCCCGACCGCCTCCAGCACGTCCGCGACGCGGTCGAACGCCAGCTTTCCGTCGCGGGACAGCTCGTCCGCGAGGCTGCCGCCCTCGCACAGCTCCATGACGAGGTACGCCTCCTCGCCCGAAAGGCAGAAGTCGTGGACCACGACGACGTTCGGGTGGAGGAGCCGCCCGGCGGCGCGCCCCTCGCGCCGGAAGCGCTCCAGGGCCTGGCCGGCCCGATCGAGCTCGCCTCCGAGGAGCTTGATCGCGACGTTCCGGCCCATCTCCTCGTGCCGGGCTTCGTAGACCACGCCTCGACCGCCCGCGCCGAGCCGCCGGACCAGCCGGTACCGCCCGTCGAGCAGGCGTCCCTCGCGAGGGTCACCGCAGGTGTTCGAGAGCCCATCCATCGTCGAAGGCCCCTAGAATAACCGCGTGATCCCCAAGCCGCCGTTCGTGTCCGACCTCACGCCCGAGCTCGAGAAGGCGGAGTTCGAGAAGCTCAAGCCGAAGCTGCTCGAGGTGTGGGACTCGATCTCCCTGCGCGACGCCGAGCCGCACACCTCGGTCGTCGTGCCGTCCCTCACGCTCGACCAGAGCGAGCTCTCCAAGCTCGACGGCGCGAGCTTCTACGAGGAGCGGCTCCTGTTTCTCCTGATCCGGCTCCGCAACCCCCGGGCGCGGGTCGTCTTCGTGACGTCGCAGCCGGTCCACCCGCTCATCCTCGAGTACTACTTCCAGCTCCTGGTCGGCATCCCCGCGAGCCATGCCCGCGCCCGGCTCACGATGCTCTGCGCCCACGACGCGTCGCCCCGGTCGCTGACCGAGAAGATCCTGGAGCGCCCCCGGCTCCTGGAGCGGATCCGGGCCGCCATCCCCGACCGCTCGCGGGCCTATCTCACGGTCTTCAACTCGACCCCTTTCGAGCGGAAGCTGGCGGTCCTGCTGGGCGTCCCGATGAACGGCGTCGACCCCGACCTGGCGTACTGGGGGACCAAGTCCGGCAGCCGGAGAGTGTTCCTGGAGGCCGGCGTCGCACTTCCCCTCGGCATGGAGGACCTCCAGACCGAGGACGACGTCCACCGCGGACTCGTCGATCTGAAGGCCGCGCGTCCCGGCCTCCGGAAGGCCGTGATCAAGCTGAACGACAGCTTCTCGGGCGAAGGAAACGCGATCTACCGGTACCCCGAGACGCCAGACCCCGGGGCGATCCGCGCCGCGATGCAGGAGGTGGAGTTCGCCGTCACCTGGGAGACGTACGACGATTACTTCGCCAAGTTCCGGCGCATGGGCGGCATCGTCGAGGAGTTCCTCGAGGCCGAGGACAAGCGCTCCCCGAGCGTCCAGCTGCGGGTCGACCCGCACGGCGTCGCCCTGCCCATCTCCACCCACGATCAGATCCTGGGCGGCAACAGCGGGCAGGTGTTCCTGGGGGCTTCGTTCCCGGCGCGGGACGAGTACCGGATGAAGATCCACGACGCCGCGATGCGGATCGGCGCCGTGCTCGCCTCCAAGGGGGTCGTCAGCCGTTTCGCGGTGGACTTCCTGGTGACCCGCTCGGCCGCCGAGCCGGAGTGGCAGGTCTACGCTCTCGAGATCAACCTCCGGATGGGGGGCACGACCCACCCGTTCCTGGCGCTCCAGTTCATCACCGGAGGCCAGCTCGACCCGAAGTCGGGCCTCTTCATCTCGCCGCGGGGCCTGGCGAAGTACTACCGCGCCACCGACAACCTGAAGTCCGGCACCTATCGCGGCCTCCTGCCGGAGGACCTGATCGAGATCCTCACGATCAACGGACTCCACTACAGTCACAACACCGAATCCGGCGTCCTCTTCCACCTGATCGGCGCGCTCTCGGAGTTCGGGAAGCTCGGCATGACCGCAATAGGGAACACCCGGGAGGAGGTCGAGGACATCTACGCGCGGACCCTCCAGATCCTGGACCGCGAGACCATCTACGGGCACTGACGCCCTGACCGGGGAATCGGCGCACGCGCGAAGGCGTTGAGCCGAGAGCCCATGGCCCTGCCGTCCCTGCCGGCTCTCCCAGCCTCTCCGCCCTCCGTTCCGCCCGAGAAGCTCGCGACCGCCTCGGTCGGGCTCTCGGTCACCGGAATGCACTGCGCCTCGTGCGTCGCGCGGCTCGAGAAGGCGCTCGTCGCGGTCCCGGGCGTCTCGGGCGCGTCCGTGGATCTCCTGGCCGGACGCGCCACCGTCCGTCTGGCCGACGCGGGCCTGCCCCACGCCGCGCTCCTCGCCGCGGTCGAGGAGGCCGGCTACGAGGCGACGGTCGAGGTCCCGGAGGACGACGGGCTGCGGGACGCGCTGGAGGCGGCGGCGCGCGACCTTTCGCTCGCGGGCCTCTGGCGCCGGTTCGCCGTCGCCGCGGCGATCGCGCTGCCGGTGGCGCTGGTATCGATGCTCGACGTGCGGTTCGCGGGCCGCGACCTCGTCCTCCTCGTCGCGACCGCGTTCGTCCTCGGCTTCTCGGGCCACGGCTTCTTCTCGAGCGCGTTCGAGGGGGCCCGGCGGGGGCGGGCCGACATGAACACGCTGATCGCGCTCGGCACGGGCGCGGCGTTCCTCGGCTCCTCCGCCGTGACGCTCTTCCCCCAGGCGTTCCACCTCGGTACGGGCCATCCCCCGGTCTACTTCGAGGCGGCCGCCGTCATCATCGCCTTCGTCCTCCTGGGCCGGCTGCTCGAGGAACGGGCCAAGGCCGCCGCCGGAGAGGCGATCCACCGTCTGGCGGCGATGGGGGCGAAGACGGCTCGCCGCCTCCGGGGAGACGCCGAGGAGGAGGTCGCCGTGACGGCCCTCCGGAAGGGGGACCTCGTGAGGGTGCCGGCGGGCGAGAAGGTGCCGGCCGACGGGAGCGTCGTGTCGGGCCGCTCGGCGGTCGACGAGGCGATGGTCTCGGGCGAGCCGATCCCGATCGAGAAGGGGCCCGGAGACCCGCTGATCGGTGCCACGCTGAACGGCGACGGCGCCCTGGTGATGCGCGTGACGGGCACGGGCCGTGACACGGTGCTGGCGCAGATCGTCCGGATGGTCCGCGAGGCGCAGACCGAGAAGGCCCCTCTGCAGCGGCTCGCCGACCGCGTCGCCAGCGTCTTCGTCCCCGCGGTCCTGGCGATCGCCGCCGGCACCTTCGCGGTGTGGGCGACCATCGGACCGGAGCCCCGCCTCCTGCGCGCCCTGACGGCCGCGGTCGCCGTCCTCGTCGTGGCCTGCCCGTGCGCGCTCGGCCTCGCGACGCCGACCGCCCTGCTCGTCGGGACCGGACGGGGCGCCGAGTCGGGAATCCTGATCCGGAACGCCACCGCGCTCGAGAAGGCGTATCGCGTCGACACCCTCGTCCTCGACAAGACGGGCACGCTCACGCGTGGGAAGCCGACGCTCGCACGGCTGGTCCCGGCGCCCGGGGTGACCGAGAACGAGCTCCTCACGACGCTCGCGACGCTCGAGCAAGGCTCGTCCCATCCTCTCGCCGCGCCCCTCCTCGCGGCCGCGCAGGCACGGAGGCTCACGTTCCCGAAGGTCGACTCCCGGAGCGTGGCCGGAGGCGGTCTGGCCGGGGCGTCGTCCGGCGAGACGCTCCTCGCGGGTTCCGCCGCTTTCCTCTCGTCGCAGGGCGTCGCCGTCGACCCGGACCCTGCCGCCTCCGGCACCGTCGTCCATGCGGCCCGCGGTTCCCGTTGGCTCGGGGCGGCCGTCCTGGAGGACGCGATCAAGCCGGGCGCCCGGGAGGCGGTGAGCGCGCTCCGTGAAGCGGGGATCCGTGTCCTCCTCGTCACCGGAGACCGCCTGGACGCGGCGTTGAAGGCCGCCCGGGAGGCGGGGATCGCCGACGCGGACGTGAGGGCCGACGTCCCGCCCGGCGGCAAGAAGACGATCGTCGACGCGCTGCGCCAGGGCGGCGCCGTCGTGGCCGTGGCGGGAGACGGCATCAACGACGCGCCGGCGCTCGCGGCGTCCGACCTCGGGATCGCGATGGGCACCGGCACCGACGTCGCCATGGCCTCCGCCGACGTCACCCTGGTGTCGGGCGACCTGCGCGGCGTGGCCCGCGCGCTCTCGCTCTCGCGAGCGACGGTGAGGAACATCCGGCAGAACCTCGCCCTCGCGTTCGTCTACAACGTGGTCCTCATCCCGGTCGCGGCCGGGGCCCTCTACCCGTGGCTCGGGATCACGCTCGACCCGATGCTGGCCGGCGGTGCGATGGCGCTCTCCTCCGTCTCCGTCGTGACGAACGCCCTCCGCCTGCGACGGGCCTGAGCGCGCGTGGTAGAACAGGGGCGATGAGCAAGCGTCGACTCGCGCTGGCCCTTCTCCTCTCCTCGATCGCCGCCCTCCCCGCCGCTGCCGCGCCTCCCGAGAAGGGGACGTTCGCGCTGGCCGGCGCGCTCGGTGGCAACTTCCCTCTCGAGAGCGACTACGAGGTCGGCTTCCAGCTCGACGCCTCGGTCGACTACTGGCTCTCCCGGGAGGTCGGGGCGCGTGTGAGCGCCGGGTATCTCCGGGACGGCTCGAAGCTCGACGCGAGCTTCTCGAGCGGCTATTTCCTCGGCTCGGCGGTCTACCAGTTCAACCTGGAGGATTTCCGGCCATACGCCATGGTGGGCATCGGGTTGTACGCCGTGGATCCTCCGGTCGGCGGCCAGGCCGGGCGCTTCGGCGTCCACGCCGGCGCCGGCGTGGAGATCTCGCTCCGCCGCCGGATCTTCGCGTTCGGCCAGCTGCTCTTCCACGGGGTCGGCAGCGTGGGGGATCGGAAGGCGTCGTTCTTCGGGCTGACCGCCGGGATCCGCTACTACTTCTGACCGGGGGGACCTCCATCGCCGGTCCCCCCGCGCCCCCCCTTGGCGGGGCACCTGGGACCCACGAGCAGCGTCGGTCTGCCCGGCGTCGAGCTCTACGCCGCCGCCTCTCCCGAGCGGTCCTCGGTGATGCGGCCGTCGCGCACCTCCACCACGCGCCCCGCGCGCTTGGCGAGCCCCGGATCGTGCGTGATGACGACGAGCGTCCGCCCTTGCTTCCAGAGGTCGGTGAAGAGACCCATGATGTCGCCGCCCGCCGACGTGTCGAGGTTCCCGGTCGGCTCGTCGGCGAGCACCAGGTCCGGCTCCATCGCCAGAGCCCGCGCGATCGCCACACGCTGCATCTGGCCGCCCGAGAGCTCCGTCGGACGGTGGTCCATCCGGTCCGCCAGGCCGACCGTCGCCAGGAGCTCGGTGACGCGCTCCCGCCGCTTCTTCACCGGCACCCCGCCGAAGAGGAGCGGCATCTCGACGTTCTCGAACGCGGTGATGTGCGGCAGCAGGTTGAAGCTCTGGAAGACGAAGCCGATCCGCCGGTTCCTCACGCTCGCGAGCTGGTCGCGCGTGAACGTGGAGACGTCTTCGCCGCCCAGCAGGTAGCGCCCCGAGGTGGGTGTGTCGAGGCAGCCGATCAGGTTCATGAGCGTCGACTTCCCCGAGCCCGACGGCCCCACGATGGCGGTCAGCTCCCCCTTGTGGACGGTGAGGTCCAGGCCCTTCAGCGCCTCGACCTTCACCTTGCCCGTGTCGTAGACCTTCCGGATCCCCTCCATCTGGATGATGGTGGTCGGGAGCGTCGTCTCGCCCTTCTTCGTCTCGGTCGCCATCAGCCTCACCCTTCTACTCGTAGCGCAGCGTCGACGCGGGGTCGACCGCCGCCGCGCGGCGCGCCGGGAAGTACCCCGCGGCCAGCCCGATCAGCCCGAGGATCCCCGCCGTCGCGAGGCCGATCGGGATCGAGAGCACCGGCTTGCCCATGAACTCCAGCGCCTTGACGCCCTCGGTCGGGACCAGCGCCAGCCCCCCGACGATGAGCGTCGCCAGGACCAGCCCCGCCGCCCCGCCGATCAACGTGTAGAGCAGCCCCTCCAGCACGAAGGGCCCGACGATCCAGGCCCGACGCGCGCCGAGCGCCATCTTCACGCCGATCTCGCGGGTCCGCTCCTTCACCACCGCGTACATGATGTTGGCGACCCCGACGCCCCCGATCAGGAGAGTCAGGGTGCCGATGACGCCGAGGAACGCCTCGATCCCGATCAGCACGTTGAGCGTGACCTGATTCGACTTCACCGTGTCCCAGGCGCCGAGCGCGCGATCGCCGTCGGTCGGGTCGAACTGGTACTTGGTGGCGAGCACCCCGTGGACCCGCTTGAGCGCCCCCTTCATCTCGTGAGGACGCTTCACCTGGATCAGGAGGTTCGAGAGCTGCTCCCGCCCGAACTGGCCCCGGCACGTCGAGATCGGGATGACCGCATGGTTCGCGTCGGGCCCGCCGTACATCCCCATCTGGATCTTCTTCTGCATCACCCCGATCACGGTGTACGGGCTGTTGTTCACGAGAAGCGTCTTGCCGACCGCGGGCTCCTTGCCGAAGAGGTCCGTCGCGAGCTCGTTCCCGAGGAAGATCACCCGGCGTTTCTCGGCCTCGTCGGCCGGGCCCAGGAAGCGCCCGCCCGCCTGGGCGTAGTGCTTGCGCGTCTCGCCGTACCGCCAGCTGACTCCGATGACCCGGCCGGAGACGGTCTTCCGGCCGTAGCTGAGGGTCGTGCGCGGGGCCCGCACCTCCCCGACCACGGCTTCCAGATCCGGGAGCCGCTGCGCCACGAAGTCGACGTCGTCGATCGTGGGGCGGATCGGGCGTCCCGCCGGGAGCCCCTTCCAGGTCTTGCTCGTCTCCCCGGGCCAGATCACTGCGATGTTCTCGCCCATGGCGCGCTGGTTCTTCGAGAGCTGTCGCTTCAGACCCTCGCCGAACGCCAGGAGCAGCAGGATGGCGACGGTGCCCCACGCGATGGCGGCGATCGTGAGGGTCGCGCGCCGGCGCTGGAGCCTGGCGGAGCCGGCAAACAGCCTGAAGATGACGGCCAGGTCGTGCTTCATCGAACCTCTCCCGGCCCGCTGGGGGGGGCCTGGGGGCCCGGCGTCGAGCCGCCGGAGGCGGCGGGGGCCTCCGGCTTCATGACAGCTTCATCGCCACCACGGGGTCGAGCCGGGAGGCGTCACGCGCGGGGAAGTAGCCGGCGAAGAGGCCGATGGCGCCGAGGATGGCGACCGTGACGAGCGCCAGCGCCGGCGAGACCTCGGGATTGCCCACGTACTGCGTCAGGCCCAGGCTGGGGATCACACCGCAGATCGCGAGCGTGACCCCGAAGCCGATCGCGCCACCGATGCCGGTGAGGAGCAGCGTCTCGAGGAGGAGCTGCGACAGGATCCAGCGCTGCTTGGCGCCGAGCGCCATCTTGATGCCGATCTCGCGGGTCCGCTCCTCCACGACCACGTTCATGATGTTCGAGACTCCGATCCCGCCCACGACCAGGGTGAGCGAGCCGACGATGCCGAGGAAGAGCTGGAAGCTCAGCATGAAGGTGTCGAAGAACTTGAACTGCTCCGTGGTGTCCCAGACCGCCAGCGCCTCCTTGTCCTGTGGCGCGAAGCGGAGCTTCCGGGACAGCACGCGGCGCAGCTCCGCGGTGGCCTGCTCGGTGCGGGCGTTGTCCCTCGCCTGGTAGACGACGTTCGAGACGAACTTCTGGCCGGTGATCGCCCGGAACGTCGTGCCGGGGATGAACGCCTGAGAATGATCCCGGCCCCGGTAGCTCGAGTCCTGCTCCTTCTCCTTGAGGACGCCGACGACGAGGAACGGCGAGCCGTGGAGGATCACGGTCTTGCCGACCGCGGGGGCGCCGCCGAAGACGTCCTTGGCGAGCTCGTTCCCCAGGAACGCCACCCGCTTCTGCTCCGCCTGGTCGAGCGGGTCGACGAAGCGGCCCCCCGGCTCCGGGATCAGGTTCCGCATCGCGCCGAACTCCGGCGAGACGCCGGTCACGTCCACGGCCAGCGTCTTCATCCCGTAGTGGAGCTTCAGCGTGTCGGCGTACTCGCTGGAGATCCGGCGCAGCTCCGTCCCCTGCTTGCGCGCCAGGTCGATGTCCTCCTCGGTCAGCCGGATCCGGCGGCCCTTGCCCAGACCCTCGAACGGGATCGACGTGAGCCCGGGCCAGCCGATGACGATCCGGTCGCCGAGCCCCGCGGTCTGCTTGATGAGCTTCCCCTTCAGGCCGTGCCCGAACGCCAGGAGGAGCGTGACGGCGACGGTGCCCCAGACGATGCCGAAGACGGTCAGGAACGTGCGCAGCTTCTGGCTGCGGACGTCCCGGATCATCTGCTTGAGCACGTCCTTGATGTCGAGCATCGGTTGCTTCCTCGTGACGGTCGCCTGGCGTGATGTGCGAGTGGTTCGTCGGCCGGGGAGGGGGTGCGGGGGAACCCTCCCGCACCGTTGCTAGTTGGCGCCGCAGGTCGCGAAGCGGCCGAGGGGAAGAAGGGGAACCCGAGCCATGGCGAGGGTCTCTGGGATGGGGCCGGCGTACGCGCCCGGCGCCATCCAGTAAACCCGCCTGACGGGTTTCCCGATCACTTCAGCTGATCTCCTTGGGCGGCCGCTCCACGACCCTGTCGCCCTTCTTGAGACCCTCGAGCACCTCCACGTTGAGCCCGTCCGAGATGCCGAGCTTCACCTCGGTCTTCTTCGGCTCCCCCTTCGGGTCGGCCGGCGGCAGCTCGACGAACGCCTTCTTGCCGCCGTCCTCGAAGATCACCAGGCGCTCGGCCAGCGTCACGACGTCCTTCTTCTCCCGGATGATCAGATCGGCGTTGGCCGAGTAGCCGGCGCGAAGGACGATCTTGTCGGTCCGGTCGAGCTCGATCTCCACGTCGAAGAGCGTCGCCCCGTCCTTCTGCTGTGCCTGCGGGGCGATCCGTGCGACCTTGCCGCTCACCACGTCCGTCGGCAGAGCGCCGACCTTGATGCGGGCCGGCAGGCCGGCTCTCAGCTTTCCGACGTCGATCTCGTCGACCGTCCCCTTGAAGACGAGGTCCCGCATGTCCGCGATCGTGGCGAGCTCGGTGCCCGGCTGGTAGGACGTGAGCGGAACCACCGGGTCGCCCGGGTTCACCGTGCGGGTCAGCACCGTCCCCGCGGCCGGCGCCCTCACGACGGACTCCATGGCCGAGTCCGCGTTCGTGACCCGCCCCTTGCGGGTCAGCTCCCGGTCCTGCTCGGCCTTCTTGAGGGCGATCCGGGCCAGCTCGAACGACTCCTTCTTGGTGTCGAGCTCCGACTTCGGCAGCACGCCGGAGCGTGACAGCTCGCCCGCGCGGTCGTATTCGGACTTCGCCCGGTTGAACGACGCCTGCGACGATTCGAGGCGCCGGTCGACCTCGGTCAGCTCGAGCGGCGTCGGGTCGGGGACGATCTCGAGGATGGGGTCGCCGGCCTTCACCGTGTCCCCCACCTCGACCAGGCACCGCTTCACGATCCCGGAGATCTTCGACTTCACCTGGAACTTCTGGCGGGGCTGGACTTGGCCCACGGCGAGGGCCTTCTCGGTGATCGAGCCGGTCTCGGCCTCGACGAGCTTCCACTTCTCGTCGCCCTTCTTCCCGCCCTTCGTCACGGCGTAGACGCCGGACGCGGCCCCGCCCAGGAGGACGAGGACGATGAGGGTCTTCAGCAGCTTCGGCATCTGGGCTCCTTCCCGTTCAAACCCAGATACGACGATCCGGGGGATTGGTTCCCCGGCTATCTGCCGCGGAGGAGCTGCTCGAGCGCCGCCCGGGCCGAGGCCTCCTCGGGGTCCAGCTCCAGCGCCCTCTGATACGCCACCTGGGCGTCCCCGGCGGCCCCGGCCAGGAGGAGGACGTCCCCGAACGCTTTCCAGGTGCCGGCCTCGGGCGGGATCAGCCCCGCCACCGCCTTCAGCTGCTCCTGGGCGTCCGGGACTCGCTGCGCCGAGACGAGCGCCCGGGCGGCCCCGAACCTCAGACCGAGGTCCGTGGGCGACGCCTGGACGCCCCGGAGGAGGAACGGGAGGGCCTCGGCGTCACGCCCGGCCTGGAGAAGCAGCGAACCCAGGGCTCCGTTCACGGAAGCGGGCGGGGTCGGGAGCGTCAGGGCCTCCCGCAACGCCGCCTCCGCCTCCTCGGACGCGCCCAGCGCCCCGGCCGTACGGGAGAGGCCCAGGATCGCCTCCTCGTCACCCCGGTCGAGCGCGAGGGCCGCCCGGAACGCGGCGGCCGAATCCTGGAGCCGTCCCGTGCGCTCGTACTGGTTGGCGAGGCCGATCCGGAACTTGGCGTCCGACGGATCGAGGGCGACGGCCCTTTCCATCAGCTCGATCCCGGCGTCGAGCCGCTCCAGCGACGCGTAGCCGAAGCCGAGGAGGTAGAGCGGCCGCGCGGGCAGCGACGCCTCCTCGAGGCCGGTGAGGCGCGCGGGAAAGCGGCGGGTCTGGAGCTTCCGGAGCGCCTGGTCCGTCGCCTCGGTGTTGTCGAGGTAGAGCTGGCGCGGCGTCCGGAACTCGATCTCGGGGTGGTCGTCCGTGTGGATGCCGGCACGTCCGGCCAGGCGCGCCAGGTCGTCCCCGTCCAGGAGGAACGCCGCGAAGACGGCCACCGGGTCCCAGATCCCGATCGATCGCAGGTCCTCGCCCACGCCGGGGATCTCGAGCTTCTTCCGGAGCGTCTCGAGGGGGAGCGGGGCCGCGTCGCGCCCCACCAGGAGGATGTCCGACCGGGAAAGGCGCCACAGGGACGCGTCGGGAAAGACCGCCCGCATCGTCGCGGCCAGGATCCGGAGCTCCTCGACGGTCAGGGAGTGGGTGTGGAGCCACTGCGCGAAGACGCCGCCGGGCTTCAGCCGTTTCCGGGCGAGCGAGTAGAACTCCTTGGTGAAGAGGTTGCCGACGCCGGCGACCCACAGGTCGGACGGGTCGGCGATGATCACGTCGTACCGCGCCGGTCGGGCGAGGAGCGCGTTGCGCCCGTCGGCGACCCGGTACGACACCCGCGGGTCCGAGAGGATCCCCCGGTTCACCGAGTCGAAGAGCTCGATCGCCCCCCGGCCCTTGGCCTCGATGTCGAAGATCTCGATCGACCGGACCGGGTAGCGCGCGGCCGCGGCCGCGCTCGCGCCCGTTCCGAGCCCGAGCACGAAGACGTCCGCGTTCGCCGGGTCGGGGTGGAGCAGCATCGGCACCTGTCCGATCAGCACCTGCACCGCCAGGTCGTGCGGATGGGTCGAGGCGTCGGTCTTCCCGTTCGAGCGGTAGAAGAGGTGGCCGTCGCTGCGGTCCACGGAGATGGTGGTGTTGAGACCGTCCGCGTAGTACAGCACCTCGGACCGCACGGCCCCCGCCCGCCACGCCTGGGCGGAGGCGAGCTGCGGTGCGCTGAAGCCGGCGCCGCTCGCGAGGAGCTGCTTCGACCAGGGCGGGACGAGCGCGCCCAGGAGGAGACCGCCCAGAAGCGTGCCGGTCGCGACCCGGCGCAGGGTCACGTCGGCCGCCGGCGCGGCGACCCGGGCGGCGAGCGCCGCGATCCCGACGAGGGCGAGGAGCGTCTCCCGCAGGCCCAGCCCGGGGACGAGGACGAAGCCCGCGAGGAGCGAGCCGGCCACGGTGCCCGCCGTGTTCGCGACCGTGACCCGACCGAGAGACCGGCCGACGTGCTCCGCCGAAGAGACCGCGGTCGCGATGGCCGGGAACGACAGGCCGAAGAGCACGGACGGCACCAGGCAGAGCACGGCGCCGACGAAGACCTGGGCCGCCAGCACGCGGCCGAACGCCGTGTGGTCCGCCGGGAAGAGCTCGACGAAGAGGCCGCCCAGGGACGCCGCGAAGAACGTCGAGAAGAGGACCCAGGCCGCGATCCCGAGCTGCGCCCAGACGAACGCGCGCCGGGCCTCCCTCCCCGAGGGACGGAGCCGGCCCAGGAGCGCGCTCCCGGCGGCCGAGCCGGCGAGGAAGACCAGCACGACGACGCCGAACGCGTAGACCGAGCTGCCGATCGAGAGGACGAGGATCCGCGACCAGGCGACCTCGCCCACCATCGCGGCGAAGCCGGAGAGCGCGGTGCCGAGGAGAAGAGGCCACACCTCGGTCCCCACGTCGCGCGAGACGGATCCGGCCGCGACGGGCCGGACCGGGGCAGGACGGGCCGTGGGCTCCCCGGTCGTCGCGGCGCGCACCGCCCAGGCGAGGGCGGCGGCGCCGAGATTGAGCGAGAGCGCGACGAGCTCCGTTCCACGCTGCCCGAGGCGCGGCAGCAACGCCACGAGCACCAGGGCGATCCCGCCCGCGGCGCCCACCGTGTTGGCCGCGTAGAGCTGGGAGAGCTTCTCGCCGAGTCGCTCGTCTCCGCGGGTGACCGCGCGCGCCACCAGCGGGTACGTGCCGCCCATCAGCGTCGTGGCCGGCAGGAGCACGATCGCGACGAGCACGGCCTGGGCGACCAGGAACAGCGCCGGCACACGCTCCAGCGCCGGATAGAGACGCAGGTAGAGGGGCGCGACGGCGGCGAGGAGGAGCGGCACGACGAGGCCCGAGAGCCCGATGCCGGCCTCCACCGCGGCGTAGAGACCCAGGGTGCGCCGCGGGTCGAGCCGGTCGGCCCGGGACCCGAGGAGCCACGCGCCGAGCGCGAGGCCGCCCATGAAGACGGCGAGCACGGTGGCCGTCGCCAACGTCGTCGAACCGAAGACGAACGTGATGCGCCGGATCCAGACCACCTGGAAGACGAGGGCGGCGGCCCCCGACAGGACCGCGGCCGCCAGCAGGCCGGCGGGAACGCGGCTCTCCGTGGGCGGGGGCACCATGGGCGACATGCTACCCGCCCGCCGGTCCGATTCGCCTTGACGCCGTCACGGGCGGGCACCAGATTCTCCACATGACACGCTCGATCTGGACCGTTCCGGTGCTCTGCAACGGCGACACGCACGACGACGCGAAACCCGTCGTGCCCGCCGGCACGCCGTAGAACGTCCGTCGTTCGTTCTCGCTCGACGCAATCCGATCTCCCGACCTCTCGAAAGGAGCTCCCGTGCTCACCGTGTTCGGTCCCTGGACCGTCCCCGTCTATGTCCTCGGCCTCGCCCTGCTGGGCCTCCACCTCTTCCTCCGCTACATCCCGAACGACCGTGCCGGGATCGTCGAGAAGCTCTTCAGCTCGAAGGGCTCCGTGCCAGGAGGGCTCATCGCCCTCCACGGCGAGTCCGGCTTCCAGCCCGAGGTCCTGCGCGGCGGCTGGCACGTCCTCTTCCGCTTCCAGTACCGGATCCACCGCGTGCCGCTGGTGACGATCCCGCAGGGGAAGATCGGCTACCTCTTCGCGCGGGACGGCCGCCCGCTTCCCGCGGGCCAGGCCCTGGCCTCGAACGAATCGGCCCGCGACGTCGAGGACGTGCGCGCGTTCCTCGCCAAGGGCGGGCAGAAGGGCCCGCAGCGGATGATCCTCCGCGAGGGGACGTACGCCCTCAACCTCGCGCAGTTCGTCGTGCTGGCCGAGTCGGGGGCCCTCTACCTGCCCCTCGACCACCAGGAGGCGGAGTCGTTCAAGCGGATGGGCCAGCTCGTGGCGGAGCGGCAAGGCTTCGCGCCGATCGTGATCAAGGGCGCCGACGACCTGCTCGGCGTGGTCACCGTGCACGACGGCCCGTCGCTCGCGCAGGGGGAGATCATCGCGCCCACGGTGGGGGACGACCCGCGCAGCGAGGCGACGTTCCACAACAACTTCCAGGACCCGGAGCGTTTCCTCCGCGCCGGCGGCTACCGCGGCCGACAGCTGCAGGTGCTCGTGGAGGGGACGTACTACGTCAACCGGCTCTTCGCGACGGTCGAGATGATCCCGAAGACGGTCATCGAGGTCGGCAACGCCGGCGTCGTCGTCTCGTACGTGGGCGAGGCGGGCATCGACGTCTCCGGCTCGAAGTACAAGCACGGCGAGCTGGTGGTCGAGGGGACCCGGGGCGTCTGGGAGACGCCTCTCCTGCCGGGCAAGTACGCGTTCAACACGTACGCCGGCAAGGTGGTCGTGGTCCCGACGACCAACATCATCCTGAAGTGGGTGCGGAGCGAGACGGGCTCGCACAAGCTCGACGAGAACCTCTCCGAGGTCGGCCTCATCACCAAGGACGCCTTCGAGCCGTCGCTCCCCCTCTCGGTCGTCCTCCACATCGACTACAAGAAGGCCCCGCTCGTCATCCAGCGCTTCGGGGACATCCGGCGACTCGTGGAGCAGACCCTCGACCCGATGGTCTCGGCCTACTTCAAGAACATCGGGCAGACCCGCACCCTGATCCAGCTCATCCAGGACCGGAGCGCGATCCAGGCGCTCGCCGGCGAGCAGATGAAGGAGAAGTTCACCCACTACAACCTCGAGCTCGAGGAGGTGCTGATCGGGACGCCCACGTCCGGCACCGGCGCGCAGATCGAGCAGATCCTCACCCAGCTCCGCTCGCGGCAGATCGCCGAGGAGCAGGTGGAGACCTACACGCGGCAGGAGAAGGCCGCGGTGAAGGAGCGCGAGCTGCGCGAGGCCGAGGCGCGCGCCCGCCAGCAGGCCGCGATGACCGAGTCGGAGATCTCCATCACCGTGCAGAGCAACCAGGGCAAGGCGGAGTACCAGCGCTCCATCCAGCAGGCGGCCCAGATCCAGGCGCTGGCGGAGGCCGAGGGGCGGAAGGTGCGCATCCTGGCGGACGCCGAGGGCGGACGGATCAAGGCCATCGGCGAGGCCGAGGCCGACAAGGCGGCCCGGGTCGGCGTCGCGCAGGCGATCGCGATCGACGAGCAGGTGAAGGCGTACGGCGGCCCGCGTCTCCAGGTGACCCAGCAGGTGATGAGCCGCTTCGCCGAGGCGATCGAGCGGGCGCGCGTCGACATCGTCCCGAAGATCGTGATGGGCGGCGGCGGCGGGGGCGACGGGGCGTCGGGCGGCACCAACGTCCTGCAGGCGCTGCTCGGCGTCCTCCTGTCGGAGAAGCTGGGCGACTCGGTGCTGCCCGTCACCGGGAGGAGCCCGGAGGCGGACGGATTGATGAAGCACCTCCGGCAGGGGCTGAAGGACCGGCCGCTCGAGGTCTGACGGAAGTCGTGGGGGGCCGGAGCGGCGGCGCCCCGGCCCCCCCACGCGTCAGGCCGCGTCGCGCAGGAGCTGCACGATCGAACGCCGCGTCAGGCTCAGGGAGGGAATCAGCCCCGCGCCGACGGTGAGGAGGATCGAGATCCCGAGCGAGAGGACGGCCACGGTCGCGTTCGGCTTCAGGAGCGACCCGAGGCCCGCCATCGCCGTCGTCTCGAGCGCCCGGTTCAGGACCTTCCCGAAGAGGCTGGCGAGGCCAGTCCCCAGGGCCGCGCCGAGGAGCCCGTAGATCGCCGCCTCGACCAGCAGGAGCCCCGCCACGGTCCCCTTCTGGAAGCCGAGGATCCGGAGGAGGGCCGCCTGGCCTCGCCTCTCCCGCGCCGCCATCGCCAGGGTGTTGCCGGTGATCAGGAGGAGCGCGAACGCCGTGGCGAGCCCGATCGAGCCGAGGAGCGCCTTCACGTTCCCGAGCATCTGCATGAAGCTGAGCTGCCACTGCTTCTCGGTCATCGCCTGGATCGGGACGGGCGCGTTGGTGAACGCCTCGTCGATCGCCTGCGTGACCGGGACGACGTCGTCCCGGGTCTTGGCGAGGATCCAGAACATCGCCGCCTGCCCCTCGTTTCCGGAAAGGCCTTCGAAGTACCGGCGGTGGACGTAGACGCCGTTGTCGAGGTCGTACTGCATCACGGCACGGACCGTCGTCTCCACCACGCCGCCCTTCACCGGAGCCTTCAGGACGATCCGGTCGCCCACCTTCCAGCCGTACTTCTTCACCAGGATCTTCCCGATCATGGCGCCGGTCGGATCGGCCAGGAACGCAGCTCGCTCCGGCTCCGACAGCTTCGCCTCCTTGTAGACGTTCAGGAGGTGCTCGACCGGCGAGGCGCTCACCGGGACCTGGTTCTCGGGCCGGTCGTCGCGGTAGGAGCCGATCAGGAAGTCGAACGGGGCCACGTCCAGGACGCCCGGCGTGGCCTCGATCTTCGACAGGTAGGCCATCGGGATCTTGTCGAAAAAACCGGTCTTGGCGATCACCACCACGCGCTGCCCGACGAACGGCGAGAAGTCGTTCTTGAGCGCCTCGTCGAGGAGGACCAGGAACGACAGGAGCCCCACCGAGAACGACACGGCGACCACGGTGAGGACCGCTCGCAGCGGCCGGGCCCGAAGCTGTCTGAGGGCCAGGCCGCCGAGCGTCATCGTGGGATCAGGGCCTCAGGGCACCATCCGCTTGGCGAGGTCGCGGCAGCGGCAGGCGTAGCCCCACTCGTTGTCGTACCAGGCGAAGACCTTGACGAGGTTCCCGAGGAGAACCCGGGTGAGCGGCGCATCGACGATGGCGGACGACGCGACGCCGATGAAGTCGACCGAGACGAGCGGCTCGCGGCTCACCTCCAGGATGCCCTTGAGCGGACCGTCGGCCGCGGCCTCGTCGAACGCGGCGTTGATCTCGTTCACGGTCGTCGACTTCTCGAGCTCGAGGACGAAGTCGATCAGCGAGACGTCCTCGGTCGGGACGCGCACCGCCAGCCCGT
Organism: uncultured Holophagales bacterium; assembly: GCA_964384675.1. Lineage (GTDB taxonomy): Bacteria > Acidobacteriota > Thermoanaerobaculia > UBA5066 > UBA5066 > CAYLNK01. The sequence goes on from CAYLNK010000009.1 coordinate 39,987, forward strand.
CGAACTTCCCCTGCAGCTCCGGCAGCACCAGGCCGATGGCCGCGGCCGCCCCGGTCTTCGTCGGGATCATCGACATCCCCGCCGCCCGGCCGCGCCGGAGGTCCTTGTGGGGGAGGTCGAGCAGCCGCTGGTCGTTCGTCATCGAGTGCGTCGTCGACAGGAAGCCGCGCCGGATGCCGAACTTCTCGTGCAGCACCTTGGCGACCGGCGCCGCGCAGTTCGTGGTGCACGACGCGTTCGAGACGATCTTGTGCTTCTCGGGATCGTACAGGTGGTCGTTCACGCCCAGGACCACCGTGAGATCCGGGTCCTCGGCCGGGGCGCTCACCATGACCCGGGGAGCCCCCGCAGTCAGGTGCTTGCTCACGTCCGCACGGCTCGTGAACTTGCCCGTCGACTCGATGACGAGGTCGACGCCCAGCCCCTCCCAGGGGATCTTCGCCGGGTCCTTCTCGCTCAGGATCCGGATGCGATCCCCCGCCACGACGAGGTCGTTCCCTTCGATGTCGACCGGCCGTCCGAAGCGGCCGTGCACCGAGTCGTAGCGCAGGAGATGCGCCATCGTGCCGATGTCGGTGATCTCGTTGATGGCGGCGAAATCGAACGAGGCGTCCCCCAGGCAGCACCTCACCAGGGCCCGTCCGATCCGCCCGAAACCGTTGATGCCGACTCGAATCTTCCGCATGGACCGATCTTACGTCCGCGGGGACCGCCCGGGCGCGCCGGGTCCCTGATGCATTTGGGGGATGCCGGGGCTCATTTCTCCCGGAACGTCTTCAGGTCGATCTGGGCCGCGAGGAGCTTGCGGAAGTCCTCCGCCGGGATCGAGGCGACCTGGCGCCCCGTCTCGAACTCGATGGCGTGCAACGCCTTGGCCCACACCAGCTCGCGGCGGGCGATCTCGTCGAGGTCCCGCACCTTGCCGAACTCCTGCACGAACTTGTTGTGCCGGCAGAGCATCCGGAACGCGTGCTCGGTGCTGGGGCGCCGGATCGGCAGTCCCAGGATCCGCACGTCGTTCCCGACGTCGTGGATCGGCTGCCCCCATTCGCCGTAGCCGCCGAAGATCGTCCCGAGCTTCTCGAGCGCGTTGGCGAGCTTCGGCTCGTTCATCCTCTCGAGGGCCGCCTTCACGATCGGGAGGGTCAGGTTCCGGAAGAGGGTCGGGTCGGTGAGCCGGACATTGATCCCGATCTCCTCGCGGGTGATCCGGATGATGTCCTCCGTCCGGATCCGGTTGTCGGTCGCGAGGTGGATCCGCTCGCCGATCGCCTCCGGCACGGTGAGCGCCGCCACGATCCCCTGGCAGACGCGGTCCACCGGCACCAGGTTCAGCTCCGCCGTGCCGTCCCCGGGGAAGCTCAGCGCCACCGCTCCGATCGCCCACGCCTTGCCGCGGCCGACGAGGTCCCCCTGCAGCTTGTCGGTCGCCTCCTTGGAGCGCCCGAAGGCGTTGACCGGCGCGTTGAGCACCTTGGTGTCGCCGTAGTTGTTCCCGTTCTCGGAGTGCCCGATGACGATGGACGGCAGGAGCTGAGCCACGCGCAGCCCCTTCTCGATCATGAACTTGTCGGTCTCGATCGAGGCCATCGCCTTGGTCAGCTCGTAGAAGTTGTTGTAGAAGTTCCGCGGGAAGACGAGCCCGCTCTCCTGCGCGATCGAGCGCTTCTTCCGCCCGTGGATGTACGACGTCTCGATGGCGATGTGGTGGATGAAGCGGGAGCCCTTCGCCGACTGCACCGACATCGCGAAGTCGAGCGCGTTCTTGCAGCCCATCACGTTGGCCCGGTACGAGTTCTCGTAGGTGTCGTCGAACGAGACGCTGGCCGCGCAGTGGATCGTGTTGGTGAGCGCCTTGCGGAGACGGTCCAGCTCGGCCGGGGCGATCCCGAGGTTCGGCTTCTCGACGTCGCCGTCCACGAACTCGAACTTCCGCGCCCTGGCGCCGGTGATGCCGAGCCGCTTCAGCAGGATCGCGCCCCGTTCCTTCGGCGAGAGGACCTTCACGACCTCCTTCGTCTTCGGATCGCGCACCTTCTCGGGCCGGACCACGCAGATCAGCTTCTCGACCCGCCGGTCGTCGAGCACCTGGACGATGATCTCCTTGCCCAGGAACCCGGTGGCGCCGGTGAGGAGGACGTGCAGCTTCGGGCTCCGGCCCCGCGCCTTCAGCGCGGCCCGCGCGTCCCGCTGGGCCTTCTCCACCCGCGCCTTGACCTCTTTCTCCGAGAGGTGGGTCGGCTCGCGGAACTGGAAGAAGACGTCGCGATCGACGACCCCGATCAGCTTCTTCGCCTGCTTCTCCACGGCCCGGCTCCCGGTTGCCGACCCGAGCGAGTGGGCGAGCTTGGCGCCGAGCGAGTTCATCCTCTTCAGGCCGTCGCGGACCCCTTCCTCGTTGCCCGTCAGCTGGATCAGCCGGCTGGCCACGAACTGCGCCGTCACGTCGATCGGGTTCTTGTCCCGGTGCGCGTGGACGAGGAGCTCCTCGGGGTCGATCGGCCGGAGGACCTCCTTCCGGGTGACGAGGCTGATCTTGGCGATGTACCGCGACGGGGAGCTTTCCCACATCATCTCGCCCTGCGGGTTCAAGGTGGGGCTCACCTGGGGCGCCTCGGAGGAGGCGGTCTTCGTCTGGGTCTCGGCGCTCGTCATCGGGTCCTCCGCGTCGGTTCGGTACGGCGGAGCTTAGCGGAACGGCCGCTCCGGCGCGGGGAGCGGGCCGTCACTCCGAGAGCCAGCGCTTCAGCCGGTTGACCACCTGGCCGTCCTCCCGCGCCTTCCGCTCCGCGGCGTCCGCCGCGTAATCGACGAGGCCCCGGAAGACGGCGTCCGGGGGCCAGAAGACGAACCGGTAGAGCCAGCGCTCCCTGGCCGCCATCGCCGGGACCGCCTCCACGAGCCGGTAGTGGCGGGTCTCGAAGAGGAGGGCCATCCCCGGCGACCAGCCGGTCTTCTCGCGAGCCGTGGAGAGGACGAGCGCGAAGTCCGACGCCTCGGTGTCGTCTTCCAGCACGAGGTCGCCGCTCGACAGCCGCCGGCGCCGCACGCTCCCGCCCCGCGGGCGCCGCAGCTCGGCCGCGAGCTCCCCCGCCGTCGCGAACCGTTTCTCCCGGTCCTTCTCCAGGCACTTCAGGATCGCCCGCTCGAGCCACGCGGGCAGCTCGGGCCGGATCTCCCGCGGCGCCGGCGGGATCTCGGTGCGGTGCTTCAGGGCGATCCCGATCGGCGTGTCGCCGTGGAACGGCAGCCGCCCGGTGACCAGCTCGTACAGGACGACGCCGAGAGAGTAGACGTCGCTCCGCCCGTCGACGCGGTGACTGTCCAGCTGCTCGGGCGACATGTATTCCGGCGTCCCGAGCGTCACGTCCGTGGCCGTGATCGTGGCCATCGTGCGCGTCACGCTCCGCGCGATGCCGAAGTCGAGGAGCTTGACGGAGCCGTCGGTGGCGATCCGCACGTTGTGCGGCTTCACGTCCCGGTGGACGATGCCGAGCCCGTGCGCCGCGTCGAGCGCGTCGGCCACGGCCGCCACGATCTCCACCGCGCGCGGCACCGGCATCGGCGCGGGCGCGTCGCGCACCAGGATCGACTTGAGGTCCTCCCCCTCGACCAGCTCCACGACGAGGTACGCCTCTCCGTCCTCCTCGCCGGACGCGAGCACCGCGGGCACCGCCGGGTGACGCATCCGCGCCAGGAGGCTGGCCTCGCGGCGGAAGCGGTCCAGCCCGTCGCGCGCCCCGGAGAGGAACGGGTGGAGCACCTTCAAGGCGACGTCGCGATCCGCGATCAGGTCGCGGGCGCGATAGACCGCGCCCATCCCGCCCCGTCCCAGGAGCGCCTCGATCCGGAAGCGCCCCCCGAAGGTCTCGCCCGGGCCCCGGTCACGCCCGCGGGTGCGGGCCGCGATCGTCCGCTGCTGGTCGGGCGAGAGGCTGACGGTCGGGATGCCGGTGGGGGCCGCGTGACCCGCCCCGGCGGGAGCGGCGTGGACGTCCCCGCAGAGGGGACACGCCTCGCCCTCGAGGGCCTGCTCGTAGCCGCAGAACCGGCAGGTGGACACGGCGCGATCAGTGTATTGCAGACTAGACGGATGGATGACCGAAGGCACCACGTGGTCCTGGTCGGAGGCGGGTTCGGCGGTCTCTATGCCGCCCGCGAGCTGGCCGATGCCGGCGCGCGCGTCACCCTGATCGACCGGCGCAACTTCCACCTGTTCCAGCCGCTCCTCTACCAGGTGGCGACGGGCGCCCTCTCCCCCGCCAACATCGCCGCGCCGCTGCGCGGGATCCTGCGCTCGCAGCGGAACGCCGCGGTGCTGCTCGCCGAGGCGGTCGACCTCGACGCCGCCGGCCGGCGCCTGATCCTCGCGGACGGCGAGCTGCCCTACGACACGCTGATCGTGGCGACCGGAGTGACGCATCACTACTTCGGCAACGACGCCTGGGAGCCGCTCGCGCCCGGCCTGAAGTCGATCGAGGACGCCACCGAGATGCGGCGGCGGATCCTCCAGGCGTTCGAGCGGGCGGAGCGCGAGACCGATCCCGCCGCGCGGCGCGCGTGGCTCACGTTCGCCGTCGTCGGCGGCGGGCCGACCGGCGTCGAGCTGGCGGGAGCGCTCGGCGAGATCTCGCGCCACACGCTGCGCGAGGACTTCCGCTCGATCGACCCGGCGGACGCCCACGTCCTCCTGGTCGAGGGGCAGGAGCGGATCCTCCCCTCCTACACCCCGGACCTCTCGGCCAAGGCCGCCCGCTCCCTGGCCGCGCTCGGCGTGGACGTCCGCACCTCGACCCGCCTCCTCGAGGTCACGCCCGAGGGCGTCGTGCTGGAGCGCGACGAACGCGACGAGGCGGTACCCGCACGCACCGTCCTCTGGGCGGCGGGCGTGAAGGCGTCGCGGATGGGCGCGGTCCTGGCGGAGAGGGCCGGCGCGCCGCTCGACCGCGCCGGGCGGGTCCGCGTCGCGCACGACCTGACGGTGCCGGGGCACCCGGAGATCTTCGTGCTCGGCGACCTCGCCTCGCTCGACGGACCGGACGGCAGGCCGCTCCCCGGGGTCGCGCCGGTCGCGATGCAGCAGGGCCGCTTCGTCGCGGACGTCGTGAAGGCGCGCCTGCGCGGGAAACGGCCGGCCGACGCCTTCGTCTACCGGGACAAGGGGAGCATGGCCACGATCGGGCGCGCGGCGGCCGTGGCCGACCTCGGCTTCGTCCGTTTCGGCGGCTTCCTCGCCTGGATGGCGTGGCTCTTCATCCACATCATGTACCTGGTGCAGTTCTCGAACCGCGTGCTGGTGCTGATCCAGTGGGCCTGGAGCTACGTGTCGTGGAGCCGTTCCGCGCGCCTGATCACGGGCGAGAGGGCCTCCGGATCCAGCTGACCCGCACCGGGCCCGACCGCCCGGCCAAGGGGGGCTCGGGGGGACCGGACGCGGAGGTCCCCCCGCTATCCCAGCGCGACGATGACGTCCGGCGACGAGAAGCCGATGGCGAGCGCCGAGTCGTTCCCCGCCTGGAGGTAGAGCGTCGCCGTCGGGTCCGCGATCGTCAGGAGCTCGCCGCCCCGGACGTCGAGCGGCTCGTCCCCGCCCAGCACCGTCAGCTTCCCGGTGAAGACGGCGAGCGTCCGCACACCGACCAGGACCCATCGGACACCGGGCGGCGGGCCGAGCCGCAGGAGCGCCGCGTGCGGCGTCCGGTGGACGGCGCGAATGCCGGTGATGCCCGGGAAGCCGCGGCCCGCCAGGTCGTCGCGCCCGAAGCGTCGGGCCTCGCCCGGACCCGGCGCGGCGACGTCCGCGAGCAGGACGGCGCCGGCGAGGCTGCGCAAGGTGAGGCCGGCGGTCGCGATCAGCGAGTCGCCCGGCCCCAGAGGCGGAAGTCCCTCCGGCTCGACGAGGCCCGAGAGAACGACGAAGCCGGAACCTCCGGCGGACACGTGCGCGGCCCCCGCGGCGAGGGTCAGGACCGCGCTCTGGGCCGCGCGCGGCCCTCCCGCCGCGACCTCGACGGACTCACCGAACCGGTGCCGGACCACGCCCGGCGTCTGGGGCGTCGGGGGTGGCGGCGGAGCCGGGCCGTACCTCTCCGCCGGGATCTCCGAGGTCAGGACGGGCGTCCGCTCGGGGAGCGGCGGCGCCTTCTTCCCGAACGGCCAGAAGCCCACCGACGGGCGCTACTTCCCCGCGGCGGCAGCCGGCAGAACGGGCAGGCCGGTGTGGTGCGGCGGCAGGTCGGGAATGGGCATCGGCCGGACCGCCGCGACCGCCGCGATCGACGGGAGGTACTGGCCCGAGAGCGGGTCCCAGATCCTCTTCCCGTCCGCGGTCTCCACCTCCAGCGGGCGCCGGATGAACGTCTCACGGGCCGCGTTGTGCGCGCACATCGAGACGAACCCCTTGTCCGTCGCCACCATGAAGCTGCACGACGCGATCCGCTCCGGGTCGAGCTTCCTCGCGTCCATGAAGTTGTGGATGATCAGCGTCAGCTTCCGCAGCTCCTTGCGGCCGCGCCAGAGCGCGGCGGCGTGGCGCGAGGCGAACATCGCGAGGTGCCGCGCGAAGAGGAAGAGCAGCATCGGGCGGGCGAGCGCCCAGAGCGCCACCTTCAGCGCGGTGCCGATCGCGTCGACCCGGGCGAGCTTGAAGTCGCTGGTCTCGCGGATGATCGCCGCGTAGAGCTTCGGGTCGCGGTTCAGGTCGAGGAACCGGTCCTTGGCGACGAGCGTGAACGCCAGCGAGTTGCAGTCCGGGTGGCCTACCCGGATGTTGTCCCAGGCGAGGTCGGTCTCGCACGCCTCGGCGATCCGCTTCCTCACGTTCATCAGCGTGATCGTCTCGCTCCGGTCGTGGATCACGCCGCGGCCGGTGTCGGCCTGGATCTGGAACGACGCGAGGCTCACCACGTCCGCGTTGTCCTTGAAGAACCTCACCAGCGTGGGGATCTCGGCGAAGTTCCCATCGAAGACCGTGGTGTTGAAGATGATGTGGAGACCGAGGCCGCGCACCCGCTCGATGTACTCGCTCCTCACCGCGTGGAGCGATTCCTCGGTGGGATAGCCTTTCCGCTCCTGGGTCAGGTCGACGTGGATGGCGATGTCGACGAGACCGGCCTCCTTCAGCTCCAGGGCGAGGTCGCGCGTCAGCTTGATGCCGTTCGTCATGAGGGACGGCTCGAGGCCGAGACGGGCCGTCTCACGCACGATCGCGACCAGCTCCTCCCGCTTGCGCAGCGTCGGGTCGCCGCCGGTGATCTGGACCGACACACCGTCCCCGAACGTCTCCCGCACGCTCCGCAGGCGCTCGAAAACCAGCTCCACGGGTATGTCCTTCACCTTCTCCGACGACTCCGAGAGGTAGCAGAGCGTGCAGTCGAGGTTGCAGCGCTGGGTGATCTCGACCGCGACGCAGCCTATGGCGTAGCGCCGGCCGATGGCCTGAGTCTCCACGCGCACCTTCTCCGGCAGGCGGTCGTAGGCCTTCTTCAGGCGGACGTGCCGTCCGGGGAGATCGTCGAAGACGGGGAGAGGCCTCATTCGGGTTCCTCCTCGGGGGCCACCTTTTCCTGGAGCTGCTGGCGGAAGATGATAGGGCAGCTGAGGTACGAGACCGAGTCCAGATCCGGATCACGACGCCCCGGGCGTGCCCGACGGGCCGCGATCGCCTTGACGACCCTCGCCGTGACCCTGCTCGGAGCCGAGGGCGCCCTCCGGCTCCTGGACCCCGAGGTGTACCGGTTCGTCCACGAGGCCAGGCAGATCCACCGGTACGACCGGGCCTGGCGGGTCGCGCCCCGGCGGGGCTCGGCCCGCTACCGGCTCACGCGACCGGCGCTCTCGTTCGACGTGACCCTGGACGCCGGCGGCCGCCGCGTGCCGCCGGGCGGC
>CAYLNK010000010.1:0-46787 GCA_964384675.1 uncultured Holophagales bacterium
GACGGACCCGTTCCCGCCGCCGCCCCCGCCGGGGAGCCTCGGATCGCGGATGGAGTCCGTCACGCTGCCCGCGGACCCCGCGTTGCCGGCACCGCCCGCGCCGCCGTGCGAGCCGCCCGCGCGGGGTCCGGCCGCCGTCTCGTTCGGCAGCGCCGTCGACTGCGTCGACGTGCCTCCCACCAGCCCCCTCGCCTTCACGGCGCTGCCGTGCGCGACGCCCAGGAAACCGGTCACGTCGAGATCGAGGGGGTAGTACGGTGTGGTGGACGCGTAGCTCGTCACCTCGGGCGACGTCAGGACGCTCGGGTGCGGGACGACGTTCGATCCGCTCGGAGCGCCTCCGGTGTAGAGCGCGATCGACGAGAAGCGACGCACGGGGCCGCTCGTCTGGGGGTAAAGACTCAGCGTGGAGCCGTCCAGGATGAAGATCGGATCCGCCTCGTTCCCAGGCACGGCCTGGCCGTCGAGGATCGAGACCGTGGCTCCTTCGTACACCTGGCGCGCCGCGACGGCCGTGAGGTCGAGCGACCTCGTCGTGACGTTGCCGCCCGCGTCGGTCGCTTCCGCGAGGAAGTGGACCAGCGACCCGGCCGGGACGCCGTTCGGAACGTGCCACAGGAGCTCGTAGAGGCCCGACGACGCGCTGCCGCTCAGGAGCGTCGCGGGGCTCCAGTCCGTGGCCAGCGCGCCGGTGGCGTCGGCCGGGCCCTTGACACGCACGCTCACGATCGTCCCGGGGACGTCGTTCCCGCTGGTGTCGCGATCCCGATCGGAGACGACCAGGCGAAGCAGGAGCGCCACGCCTTGCGGTGACTGCGAGGTGTACGACGCCGGCCAGCCGCCCCCCTCGACCGGTGAGACCCACGTTGCGGTGGGCTTCGTCGGGTCGCTCGTGGGCGTTACGCGGAGGGTGAGCGACGCGGTCCGCGAGTTGCCGCCGTAGTCGAGCGCCGACGGCGTGACGACGACGTCCAGCCCGTCCGCCGGAATCCCGGTACCGGGCACGGTCAGCTCGGGAGTACGGTAGGTCCGCGTGACCGGGTCGACGAGCGTTGCCGTGGTGGACGACGGGAAGACGCCGTCGAAGGCGACGGAGACGGTCTTCACCGCCGTCTCGAGGTCACGGGCGCGGAAGTCGACGACGAGCTTCTGACCCAGGTTGAACGTGGTCGCGGGTGTCGAGAGGCCCGGCTCGTGCGCGACCACCTGGTCGACGACCGGTGGCGTGGCGTCGTCGGCCACCGCGAAGACGGCGCTCTCCTTCTGCGTGACGGCACCGTTGGAGTCGGTGACCCGGGCACGCAGCAAAAGGCGGGTCCCCTCGGCCAGAGTCAACGGAGCCGTGAAGCCGAAGTTCTGCGGGGGCAGATCGAGCCAGCCGGTGGCCGGCCGCGGAAGCAGTCGGGTCTGCGCCGCGACGACGACGTCGTTCGGGTCGTTGGGATTGGCCAGGTTCTCCCTGCGGAGCTCCACGGCGAGCGTCAGCTGGGCACCGTCGGCGTCAGCCGCTCCCGTGACCGTCGCGGTGACCGTGGAGCCCGCGTAGAAGGTACCCGCGACCGGCGCGGTCGCCACCGCGCTGACGGCCCCGATCGACGCCGGCACGTTCGGCAGCACCTGCATCGGCAGCTGGACGACGTTGCTCCGGTTGGTGCTCGTGTCCACGGCCTGCACCCAGACCGTGAAGGGGACCGGGTCGGTGCCGTTGCCGTTGTACGCCGGCGTGAACGTGAACGAGAACGCTCCGCCCGTCGCCACGAAAGAGGGCGTCGTCGACGGCTGGGCCGGGTTCGAGTCGCTCGCGAGGAAGTACTCCACCTTGTCGATGTCGGTCGCGGGCACACCGCCGTCGGTGAGGGTCGGGACCAGGGTGTACGCCGTGCGGCTGGAGAGCTGGCCGTTCGCGGCGTTCGCCGGGTACGAGATGGCCAGCACCGGCGCGCTCTCGTCCCAGAGCCTGAAGTCGCGCGAGTAGGCGACCATCGGGTTTCCGCTCACGTCCGTGAGGCCGGCGACCACGACGCGACGCCATCCCGAGTCGTTCGCCGGCGCCACGCCGGCCGGCAGCTGGAGCGCGAACGAGTAACCCCCGCGCGTCAGGTAGAGTGAACCGGCGGAGAGGCGTGTCCAGGCTCCTGCGGTGGTCCTGTAGTACAGCTCGCCGGCGTCGTTCAGGAGGTCGCCGTCGAGCTGGGCGGCTGTCGCGACGACCACCTCGTTGAAGTCGAACCGCAGTACGGCGTCCGGTGGGACCGGGCGCGAGAGATCGGGGACGGTCGCCGCGACCTGCGGCCCGACCGAGTCGGAGGTGGTGAAGCTGGAGCCGACGTTGCCCGAGGTCGAGAGCAGGCGTTGCGCGAGGTCGCGCGCGCCCCCCGAGCCACCCGTGATGACGATCGAGTACGTCGTCAGGTTTCCGTAGTCGGCCGAGGGCGTGAAGCGGACGACGGACCGGCCCTGCTCGTCCACGAACGACGTCCAGAGGCCGGCCGCCTGGGGTCCCGACGGGGCCCGAACCATGAAGGTCGACGAGGTCGGCGCGTTGACCGGCAGCACGGCCGGGTCGAGCCGCTCGGAGAAGACGATCTCGACGGCGGATCGCCGCGAGACGGACGTGGCACCGGGGGGCGGCGAGATCGACACGATCCGGGGCGGGGCGCCGTCGAGGATCAGCGCCGGGAGCCCGTTGTCGTTGCCGTTCGGGCCGGACAAGACCGCGGTCAGCAGGGCCAGGGCCGTGCCATCGCCGATGGTGGCCGACGCCTTGATGCCGCACGTCCCGATCGGAAGCCCGTCGAACCGGAAGGTGCCGTCCGCCCCCGTCGTCACCACATGGAGCCGGTTGCTCGAGTCGGTCAGCTCGACCACCGCTCCGGCCTCGGGGACCAGCGTCGAGCCGTCGGGGACGTCCCCCGCGCGCGGGTGGTAGACGATCCCGTGGGTCGAGACGGCCGGCGCGAGCGAGACGAGGACGTCGATGATGTCGTCGTCGTACGTCAGGGCCTTCGTGGTCGAGCCGCCGAGCCCGCTGCTCGTGCGCGCGGAGACGACGACGTCGCCCGCGGGCACGGCGTCGACGTTCACCTTGCCCACCGCATCGCTGGCGGTCTGGAACACGTATCGTCCGGCCGAAACCGTGACGTTCGCGCCGGCGATCGGCGTCCCGGCCGCGTCCTGGACCGTTATCCGCAGGACCCCCTTGGGCTGGAGGACCACCTGGTACGGCGTCGTGGTCGACCCCGTGCCGGCGGCGACGCCGACGCCTTTCCTCTGCTCGCCGCTCGTCTCCTGCACGTCGAGGCCGATGGTCCGGGAGGTCAGCACGCCGGGGAACGTGTACAGATGCAGGGGCGCCGGCTTGGTCGGCGACAGGAGCGTGTAGTCGTAGGAGCAGGGCGGATACGGAATGCAGCCCACCGGCTGCGTCAGGCGCACCGAGAAGATCCCGCTCGCCGGGTCGATCTCGCGAGTCCCCGCGTTGAGCTTCTCGAGGACGCGCACGGAGACGTCCCCGACGGGCTCCAGCGAGATCGCGAGGTCGACGAGGGGTGCCGTGGCGGACAGGGACGTCTCGGTGCTGCCGCGCCGGTTCGACGAGGGGATCGACCCGACGAGCGCGTACTGGCCCGCGGGCAGTCCGTCGAACGAGAAGCGGCCGACGCTTCCGGGCGACGCGTCGGTCGAGGCGAGCGCCGTGAACGAGGTCCCCCAGGTACGCCCGTTGACGCGGCCGGTCAGCTGGATGGCGCCGCCGCCGATCGGCTGGGTCCTCGCGGCATCGTCGTAGAGGGTGCCCGTGATGGTGCCCCTGGTGTCCAGGTAGACCACCACGTCGAGGCGCTGGCCGTCGGACTGCAGCCGCTGGTTCCGCGCGACACCGCCGCGTCCCGTCGGCGCGTGGAACGCCGACACGTCGTAGGTGAGGAGCGCGAGCGCGTCGAAGGAGACGGTGCCGTCCGCGCCGGACACGGTCATCTCTCCGTTCGAGAGCGAGACCTGGCAGTCGGGCACGTTGAGCCCGGTCAGCGGGTCACGCACCGTGACGGCGAGCGAGCCCACGGCGGCCGAGATCACGAGGTCCTCCGCGGTGACGACCTGGAAGTCGGCGGCGATCTCGGGGGTGACGCGGCCCTGCCGTTCCGGCTGGTTCGGATCGTGCGCGACGACGGTGATCAGACCCGCGTACAGATGGGTGACCTCGTAGCTCCCGTTGCCGTCCGCGGTGTAGAACCCGGTCGCGGGCACGCGCCGGTTCGGGTAGCCGCTCTCGGTGACGTAATACTTGGCATTCGGGAGCGAGAGTCCGCCCTCGAAGATGCGCCCCCTGACGGTCCCCTGCGCGCGCATCACGACCCTGACGTCCAGCGTCTGGCCGGGGCCCACCGAACCGTCGGTGCGGCCGACCCGGTCGACCGCCCCGACGCGTCCCGACGCGGTGACGCTGACGCCGCCCACCGGAACGAGCTCGTACGTGAATCGGCCCTGACCGTCGGTCTGCTGGTGCTGTGGCAAGAGACCGCGCGCCGAGAGCGCCACGTCGACGTTCGGGACCGGCGTCACACCGTCGACGTCGAGCACCTGGCCGGTGACGGTGGAGGCCGAGTCGAAGACGAGCTCGTACTCGAGCACCTGGCCCGGGTAGGTGATCGAGCCCGACACCTCCTTGGTGCCGTTGAACGGATGGACCGCCTTCGCGCGGAACCCGCCGACCGGGACCGCCATCTCCAGGCGACCGTCCTGGTCCGTGGTGGTCTGCTGGATGTCTGTCCCTAGGTCCTTCTGCGGATCGGAGTACTTCGTTCGCGTGAACGTCACGGGGGAAAGCACGCCCGTTGAGGACGCGGTTCGTGTGTGAAGCCGCACGATCCCGCCGCCCACCATGCGGATCTGGGCCGTCGGGCGATGACCGCCGAAGACCACCTGGATGCCGTCCACCGAACCGAGGTAGCCGATCCGGCCCGGAGCGAGCCCGTCTCCGGCATGTGCGATGAGGCGGTAGATGCCGACGGGGACGTCGTCGAAATGGAACTGACCGTTCCCGTTCGTCGTCGTCTCGGCGAGCGGGTAGAGCACGACCCCGACGCCGGCCGCGGGGCGCCCGAACGGGTCGGTGACGACCCCGTCGATGCCGCCCGTCATCCTCTGGAGCGTGATGGTCCCGGCAGTCAGAGGCGGCGTTCCGTCCGGCACGTCGACGATCCGGGGGAGCGGCACCCTGCCCTGGAGCTGCCGGGTGAAGTCGATCGCCGTCACCTCGAACGGCGCGTCGTTCACGCCCTGGACCGGGACGTTCTCGATCGCGTAGTACCCGGCCGCGTCGGTGTAGGCGAAGACGCCGGGACCGGAGATGAACGCGACGGCGCCGGAGACGGGAACGTCCGTGTTGGTGGCTCCCTCATGGAAGACGACGCGACCGGTCACCACGCGGGCTCGCGCCTCGGCGAGCGTCAAGGTGAGCGAGGCCGTCTGGCCGGCCGCCAGCGTCACGTCTCCGACCACGGGCGTCCGGGAGATCGAGAAGTCGGCCGCCTGGATCGTGACCTGCCCCTCCGGCACCCTGTCGAACCGGAACGTCCCGGACGCGTCCGTCACCTGCTCTTCGACCTGTGCGCCGGCCACGTAGAGCGCGACGCGCGCCCCGGCCGCCGGCTGGGGCGGCGGCGTCGGCTGACCGAGTCGTTGGCGCAGCACTTGCCCGACGACGGTTCCCGTCTTCGGGGTCGCGCTCCGCGGCAGACGCAGCGTCACGTCGCGCGTCTGGCCCGGCTGCTCGAGGCCCACCGTGGCGTAGGCCCTGTTCCCGGCCGGATCGCGGCCGGTCAGCGTGAGCGGGCCGACCGGGACGCCGGCCACGCGGAACGAGCCGTCGGCGCCGACGTTCACCTTCTTCAGCTCGGAGAAGAGGGTGCTCGCGACCGAGACCGAGCCGCCCGTGACCACCGAGCCGTCGTCCTGGTAGAGCAGATGTCCCGTCACCGTCCCGCGGCCGAGGAGAGCGATGTTCACGTGCGCGAGCCGGTTCCCGAGGCGGACGATCGACGAGACCGACTCGCGCTCCTCGGGCTGCAGGAGCGGATCGGAGCCGGCCGGGACGATCGCGCGGAGCTCGTAGCCGGGCGAAATCCGGGAGCCGTCGCGCTGCGGCGGCATCGGCTCCTCGATGAAATCGAAGTAGAAACCGCCGTCAGCCCCGGTGGTCACCTCCGCCACGAGGTCGAAGATCGGCGGCAGCTCGCCTACCAGGCGGGTACGGATCAGCTGAACGCGCGCACCGGAGACCGGCTCACCCGTCCCACGCAGGACCTTCCCGTCCACGAGACCGCCCGTGTGGTCCGCCTCCACGTCGACCGGCGGGAGCCCGGAGTCGAGGACGCTCCCGCGCGGGTCACGGAGCTGGCCGTAGTCGACACGGTGCTCGTGCCGGATGACAGGCGAGCCGCCGTACATCCCGTCGATCGGACTGATCGGGCTCGAGTAGCGCACGTTCACCACGCGCTCGCTGTTCGGCTGGAGGAACGCGGCGACGCCGGTCTTGTCCGTGAAACGGTCGAAGACCTCAGCGGACGACGTCGTGTCGAGCCCGTGGAACGTGGAGCGCACCCGGTAGCTCGAGGCCGTCTCCGCGGACGTCCGGTCCGGCGGCCGATTGAAGAGATACGAGAGACCGAGGCCGTACCGGTCGAGGACCGTGTCCTGCACCGCGCCGATCAGCCGGAACGGCGGGAGCGCGACGGACGTGTCGTTCCCGGCCTGCAGACCGGCCACCGGGGTCGGCGTGCCGGCGTAGACGAGACGGAACGTGGTGAGGGGCGCCTCGCTCGACGCCCTTGCGGCCACGACCTCGTACACCTCGCCCGGGCCCATCGGCACCGTGCCGAAGTCGACCCGGCGGAACCCGTCGCGCGCCTCGTTGGGGACGATCAGGACGAGCCGTCCCGCCGACGCGCCCGTCGCCGGAGCGTGGAGGAGGACCCGGTACGAGACCGCGGGATCGAGCCGCCCCACGACCGCGAGCGGCACGGGCACACCGCCGGACGGCAGCTCGGAGATCGAGTAGATCTCGCCGAACGGGAGGCTCCGCAGCGGCGTCGCCTGGGCCTCGTCCGTCGTGTAGGCGAGATACGTCGTGGCGGTCGGCGAGAGCGCGCGCAGCTCCAGGGTGGGGAGAGGGCTCCCCGTCGGCGCGAGGGTCGCCGCGACGAAGGGCCGCGCGTACGACATCGTCGTCGCGAGGTGATCGAGGAGGCCGACGGCCGTGAGCGACTGCGCCTGCTGCTCGTCGCGCAGCACGTCCCCGAGCGCCGAAGCGGCGAGACGTCCCTTGTCCAGGAAGCGGCGCAGCGCGTCGTACTCCGGCAGGTCGTGCCGGTTGCCGAGCTGGTCGAGGAGCAGCGCCTCGGCGGAAGGGAGCAGCGCGTCTTTCAGGAAGAGGCGCTGGCCGGCCTCGCCGAGGTCGATCGCGCGACGCTCGACGTCCGCCCGAACGACGTGCGCGAGGCCCGCGGGCCCGGCGCCCGCGGGGGCGACGGCGAGGCTGTAGGCGAGGCCGAGGAGCCGGACGTTCGCGGCGACCAAGGCCTCGGGGAGCAGGTTCGTGAAGCGTGGCAGGAGGAGCGTCGCGGGAGATAGCGGGATCCCCTGCTCGGAAACTCCGGCGTGGAGCCGGACGGTTCCCTGGACCGACGAGGAGTCGGACTGGAACGTCGTGGCGAAGCACTTGCCCGTGAGGAGGGACCTGAGCTTGAACTCCACGGTCTTCCCCTCGCCCGCGGCGAGCGTGCCGATCGACTGCTGCAGCGGATCGCCGGCGACCGCCGGCGTTGCCCCGACCAGACCTCCCGCGCTCGCCAGGTCCACGGTGACGAGGTTCTGCGCGACGGTCGACAGGTTCGTGACGGTGACGTACAGCGTGTACGCCTCGCCTTCCCGGACCGTGTCGGGGTGGTTGAACGTGAGGTTGAACCGTGGATCGACGACCTGCACGGCCGCCTGCGTCTTCCCGCCGAGGGGTAACGGCTCGCGCCCGGGCCGCAGCAGGTCCGCCAGGATGTCGATCGTCAGCACGTGCGTGCCGGTGCGGACACCTTCGACCGTCCAGCTCGCGATGCCTTGCTCGCGCGCGGCGATGGGCGCCCCTCCGTTCACGGGGAGCTTCTGACCCGGCAGAACGCCTCCCGCCAGGCGGAGCGCCTCGCCGGAAGGGAGCCGCAGCGCGCCCGTCACGTTCGCGAGCGTGGCGCTGGAGCCGGCCGGTGCGCCGTTCACGACGAGGAGCCTGGCGTCGAAGAACTGGTTCAGGAACGAGATCGTCCCGGGGATGACGAGCGCCCCGAAGAGCGGGATCTCGGGTTCCCCTTCCTCGTCCGGGTCCTTGATCTCGAGGCGGCTCTGCGTCGTTTCGAGGACGAAGGGCACGATGCTCGGCGGCTCCCAGCGAGACACCGTGTGGGCCAGCTCCGACGACGGGTTGTCGAGCCTGATCGTCGGCTTCCCGAGCGCACCGACGGTCCCGTTGCCGTCGTAGAGAACGGGCAGCTCGATCTGCACGTTCGATGTGCCGAAGGCGAACCCGACCGCGAACTTGAACGCCTTGAAGTTCTCCTGCGTCAGGGTGATCCCACGCGCCTTCAGATCCTCGAGGGTGAGCGTGGTGACCGTGGCGCTGCCGAGGAGGATCTGCGCGACGTGGAGGACCGCGACCGCGGGCTCGGCCTGGCCGATGACGCGCTCCGATGCGCCGTCGACGAGCCGGATGTTCTCCAGGAAGTAGTCACCCTCGCGCTGGAAGCCGGGCAGCACGAACGTGCCTCCCGGAACGGTCTCGTACGCCACCGGCTGGGGGAGCTCGGGCCCGCGGAGCTCGGCCTTCACCTTCAGGCCCGCGATCCGGGGATCGCCCGGTCCGATCGTGCCGCACGCCGCGCCTCCGAAGCAGGTGCGAACCCGGGCAGGTTCGCCCACGTTTACCGTCTGGTCGGCGTCCCTGGTCTGCCCCGACTCGTACAGCGTGAGCCGTGTCCCCTGGATCTGAAGCTGGCCGCCGCCGAATGAGGTGACAGGCTGAGCCGATGCCCGGCCGGCGGTTCCCAGGGACAGCACGAGCAGTACGCACGACAGCGCGCCCGTTCCGTGTCTCATTTTGAGACGCTCGCCGCGCCCTGGCCCCTGGGTCACCACTCCTCCGCGCTCACTCACACCACCGGATGACGTTTCTCCAAGAGGTCGTGAGCCCAAAGGAGATCGGTCGGCCGAACCGGGAGCGGGAATCTAGTCGAAAGTCAAGGAAAAGTCACCTGGCCCACCGCCTTGCCGCTCCTCCTGGATTGAAGTCCCCCCGATGCGGCAATCCTGGCCCCCTCCCCAGACGAAAGGGAAGGATGCGGATGCACTAAACCCGCGATGGACGCCAGGCGCGGCCGCCGGGCCACTGAACCCGTCGCCTTGCGCTGTGATCGGGTTGAGCGTGCCGTTCGCGGCCCCACCACGACGACCCGCGAGGCCCGCGCCTACAATCGAATCGGCCTCCCGGGAGGGGGCGCATGGAAGACCTCACCGCCCTCCGAAAGCGCATCGACGACACCGACCGGGAGATCCTGGAGAAGCTCCGGGACCGCCTCCGGCACGTCCAGGAAGTGGGCCGCCTCAAGGCGACGAGCGCGCCGTTCCTCCGGGACGAAGAGCGTGAGGCGGCGCTGCTGCGGCGGATCGAGGAGATCGCCAGGGAGCTGGGACTCGACCCGTTCCGCTGCGTCGAGATCTTCCGCGAGATCATCGCGATGTCGCTCAAGGCCCAGGAGGAGGCGTTCCTGGACCGGCGCACCGCCGAGCGGGCCGCGGCGAACGTCCACCGGGTCTCGTTCCAGGGGGTCGAAGGGGCCTACAGCCACATCGCGGCGCGGAAGTACTTCAGCGGCGACCCGTCGATGGAGTACGCCGGCTTCCCCACGTTCGCCGCCGCTCTGCGCGAGGCCGAGGAGGGGAACGCCGGCTACGCCCTCCTGCCGATCGAGAACACGACCGCCGGCTCGATCAACGAGACGTACGACCTCCTCCGCTCGACCGCCCTCCGGATCGTGGGAGAGGAGGTGCTGCCCGTGCGGCACTGTCTCCTCGGCCAGCCGGGCGTCGAGCCGCCGTCGCTCCGGCGGATCCTCTCGCACCCGCAGGCGCTCGCGCAGTGCTCTCGCTTCCTCGCGGCTCTGCCCGACGCGACCGCGATCGCTTTCGGCGACACGGCCGACGCCGCCCGCCACGTCGCGGAGCGGGGCGATCGCGCGGAGGCGGCCATCGCGTCGGAGGAGGCGGCGACGCGGTACGGACTCTCGATCCTGGCCCGCGACCTCGCGGACCAGGCGGAGAACTGGACGCGCTTCGTCGTGGTGTCCGCCGTCGCGCTCGTGCCCGACCCCCGGATCCCGGCGAAGACGTCGCTCGTCCTGGCGACGCCGCACCGGCACGGCGCGCTCGCGCACTGCCTGAACGTGCTGGCGGAGCACGGCCTCAACCTGACCAAGCTCGAATCGCGCCCCGTGCCGCGGGAGCCGTTCGAGTACCTGTTCTACGTCGACTTCGAGGGAGCGCTCGCCGAGCCCGACGCCGCGCGCGCCGTCGCTCTCCTCACCCGCGAGTGCCCGTACCTGAAGGTGCTGGGCTCGTATCCGGCGCGGACCACCGAGCGCGGCCGCGTCGATCGGCTGAAGGGACGGTCCTCGTGAACCGAGACGTGAGCGAAGCGAACGGAAGGTACGTGCGGGAGGGCGGGAGCGAAGCCCCGCGCTCACGATGATAGTCCTCCTCGACTCCACGCTTCCCGACGATTCCCCCGAGCGGCGCGAGGTGCTCGACACCCTGCGCGCTCTCCCCGGCATCGAGGCGCGCGTCCACGAGGTGCGCGGCACGCTGCAGACGCTCACCGAGGTCTACCTCATCGGCGACACCAAGCGCCTCGCGATCGAGGACATCGCGGCGCTCCCCGGCGTGGAGCGCGTCGTGCGGGTCTCCGAGGAGTACCGCGTGCTGGGCCGGCACAAGGACGACCGCCGCGCGAGCGGCTTCGCCTACAACGGCGTCTCGTTCACGCAGGAGAACCTGAACGTCTTCGCCGGGCTCTGCGCGGCCGACACGCCGGAGAACCTCGAGACGGTCTTCCGCGCGCTCTCGGAGCACGGTCAGGTCTGCACCCGCGTCGGGGCGTACAAGCCGCGCACGAACCCGTATTCGTTCCAGGGCCACGGCAAGGAGTGCCTCCCGTGGGTCTTCGAGCTGGCCGGCAAGTACGGCATCCGCGTCATCGCGATGGAGGTGACGCACGAGAGCCACGTCGACGAGGTCGCGGAGTGCCTGAGGCAGACCGGCGACCCCACCGGAGTGATGCTCCAGATCGGGACGCGCAACGTTCAGAACTTCGAGCTGCTGAAGGCCGTCGGCAGGCAGGCGCGCTTCCCGGTGCTCTTCAAGCGCGGCTTCGGCATCACGCTGAACGAATCGCTCAACGCGGCGGAGTACCTGGCGAGCGAGGGGAAGGGCGAGATCGTGTTCTGCCTCCGCGGCCTGAAGACGAACCTGGGCGATCCGCACCGGAACCTCGTCGACTTCTCACACGTGCCGGTCGTCAAGCGGCTGACACGGATGCCGGTCTGCGTCGATCCGTCGCACTCGGTCGGGTCGCGCGACCGCGCGCCGGACGGCATCTTCGACCTGATGCACGTGACCGCTCAGGGGGTGGCGGCGGGCGCCAACATGGTGCTGGTCGACGTCCACCCGAACCCCGCACGCGCGCTCGTGGACGGGCCGCAGGCGCTCCTCCTCCACGAGCTTCCGTGGTTCCTCGAGGACGTGGCGCTGGCGCGGGAGTGCTGGGAGAAGCGGCGCGAGCTGGCGCTCCGGCGCGCCACACCGGCCTCCTCCGCCGCCGCGTAGGAGAGCTACTCGCCGTCGAAGGTGACGAGATTCACCGGCGTCCCGGCGGGACGGAGGATCAGGTCGTCGAAGTTGGCGACCAGGGTTCCGCCGGCCTCGACCTTCGACGGGTACGCCACGAACTGCGCGCTCAGGGCATTCGCCGGTGCGACGGAGCTGAGCTCGGAGAGGGCCACCCAGGCGTTCAGCGTGGCCGTGGAGCGGCGCGGCTGGCCTCCGACCGTGGCACCCGCGCAGCTCGCCGCCGCGTACCAGCGGAGGCCGATCTCCGCCGTTCCGGTACGGTCCTGGCCGGTGGGGATGAACGCCTTGCCGAGGTAGTCGTAGGAGGCGCCTCCGGTGATCCCGTTGACGCACTGGGCGACGCCGGCGCCATTGCTCGCGCCGGCCGACACGTTGCTGATGGCGATCGATCCCGAGGCACCCGAGCCGTTCGCGTCGTTGGTGCTGAACGCCGTGGTGGCCGCGGCACTCTCGGCCGGCCAGCCGGTGAGGTTCGTCGCGAAGGAGCCGTTCGTCAGCTGGTTCTGCGCGAGGGCCGGAGGAGCGCCCAGGAGCAGGAAGCCCACGCAGAGAAAGCCACCGGCGGCGAGACGGTTCATGTCGACCCTCCGACGGAAACGGTAGCGCAGCGTCGGCACGAGGCGGTGCTACCGGCTCGCGGCAACCGCCAGCCTGACCTGTAGCTCCTTCGCCAGCAAGGTCCCGCTGGCGTCGCCGACACCGTGGGCGGTCCGATCGACGTTGAACGTCGTCTCGAAACCGATGAGGTCCCCTTCGGAGCCGGCCCGGCCGCGCCCGGTCAGTCGGACCGGCACCATCACCCGGCGCGTCACGCCTCGGATGGTCAGATCGCCGGTGACGTCGAAGAGGCCGCCCTCGCGCGGTCTCACCTGGCGGGACGTGAACGTCATGCGCGGATA
This sequence comes from uncultured Holophagales bacterium, assembly GCA_964384675.1. Taxonomy (GTDB): domain Bacteria; phylum Acidobacteriota; class Thermoanaerobaculia; order UBA5066; family UBA5066; genus CAYLNK01. The sequence goes on from CAYLNK010000010.1 coordinate 12,843, forward strand.
TCGGCCCGTGAAGAGGAGCCCCTCGGAGCGGATCGCGCGATCCCGGCCCGCGACCCCTGTATCGACCGAGGCCGTTCCGATCTCGATCTCGACGGACGAACGCTCGGGCTTCTCGTCGTCGACGACGATCCGGCCCTTCACGTCGGGGAAGCGCCCGTGCTCCCGGAAGACGCCCCACTTGACGATCGTGAAGGAGACCTCGCTGTCGCCGGGGCGGACCGTGTAGACGAGCGACTCGGCCGGCGCCGTCCCGGCTCCCAGCGTGGCGAGTAGGAGGAAGCGAACGCAGAGCCTGCGGATCGACATCTCGGTCTCCTTCTCAGGCGAGGCCGCAGCCGTCGAGGCCGTGACGTGTCTCGAGCGTGTCGCCGGTCGGCTTCAGCCGGAGGTCGTGCGTGGCGTGGAGCCCGTCGGCTCGCTTCTCGAGCGGACGGACGTACGCGAACGGACCGAGGGCGGCCGAGCGGCGGCGGACCTCCTCCGTGACGAGCGGGTCGTCCTCGAAGTTGAGGTCGGTCCCCCATTGCGGCGGCACACCGGGACCCCAGAGCTGCGTGTGGATGTGCGCGGGGATCCGGCGTCCGGGGTAGGGCGCCGGACGGATCGTCACGTACAGATAGCGGCCGTCGGGGCCGGTCCGCATCCAGCCGCGCAAGCGGGGCTTCGTCGCGAGGCCCCAGGCGTAGGCGCCCTGCGCGTCCGTGTGGTAGGCGTACAGGACGACTCCGGCCGCGGGTGTGACGCCGTCGGCAGCGACCACTCGTCCGGACACCGTGAGCCGCTCCCCGGGTTCTCCGGGCGGTGCGAGCGACGCGGACGACCCCGCGGTCGCGCAGGGGTCGGGCTCGCGCGTGGCACCGGAGCGCGCGGCGCGAAGCGTCAGGACGGAGAACGCGCCCGTGACGAGCGAGCGGCGGGAGAGAGAGTTCGGGATTCCCGGCATCGTCGACCTCCAGTTGCTCGGAAGGGACGCGTCCCGGCGCTCCACCGTTAACGAGCCGATTTCCGGATAACGCTCGGGCCGCGAAAGGCGTCTACTCGACAGGTGGAGGTGCCGATCGATGGGCTCGTCCGCGGCGCGAGGAACGGCGACGAGAGGTCGTTCGAGACCCTGTATCGCCGGTACTTCCGGCTGGTGCACGGGATTCTCCTCTCCCGCCTCCCGGCGGGCGCCGTCGACGACCTCTCCCAGGAGGTCTTCCTCCTCGCGTACTCGAGACTCGCCTCCCTGCGCGACGCCGCCGCCTTCGGGAGCTGGGTCGCGGCGATCGCGCGCAACCGGGCGGCCGACTGGCTGCGCGACCGGCAGCCGTTCGAGGAGCTCCCGCCGGACCTGGCGGCCCCGGAGTCGCGCGCGGCCGAAGCGCACGAGCTGCTGGCGATGATCCAGACGCTGCCCGAGGCGTACCGCGAACCGCTCACCCTGCGGCTCGTCGAGGGGCTCACCGGACCGGAGATCGCCCTCCAGACGGGGCTGACCCCCGGCTCCGTCCGCGTGAACCTGCACCGGGGGATGAGCCAGCTGAGGGAGATGATGGGAGCGGGCCGATGAACGGCGAGACCGGCGGGCAGGACGAGCGCGACTACCTGTGGGACGGCTCGGGCGAGCCCGATCCCGAGGTGACCCGGCTCGAAGAGCATCTTCGTCCGCTCCGGGGAGAGCCGGCGCCGATCGACCTCGCGAGCCTCCGTCGATTCAGGCCCCGGCCACGGTGGCCGCGCACCGTCGCGCGCCTCGCCGTGGCCGCGTCGCTGACCGCCGCGGCCACGTTCGTCCTCCTGCGGCTCGAGCCCGGCTCGTGGAGGGTGACGCGCCTTTCGGGGTCGCCACGCGTCGGTGGGGAGGCGATCGAGACGACGGGACGGCTCCGGGTCGGAGGCTGGCTGGAGACGGACGCGGGCTCGCGCGCGAAGGTGCTGGTCGGATCGATCGGCCAGGTCGACCTCGAGCCGTCGACGCGCGTGCGACTCCTGAAGACCGGCCGCGACGAGAAGCGGATCGAGCTGGAGCGCGGCACGATCCGGGCGCTGATCTCGGCGCCGCCGCGCCTCTTCCAGGTGTCGACGCGCGGCGCGGTGGCGGTGGACCTGGGCTGCGCGTACACGCTCACCGTGGACGAGTCGGGCCGGGGGCTCCTGCGCGTCGAATTCGGGTGGGTCTCGCTCGAGGACGACGGCCCGGGCCGCGAGTCGTACGTGCCGGCCGGCGCGGCGTGCCGGGTGGGTCCGGACGGGCCGGGCACGCCGTTCTTCCAGGATGCGAGCCGGGCGTTACAGGAAGCGCTCGTGGTCGTGGACGCGGGAGGGCCGGGACGGGTGCCGGCGCTGGAGCGGTTGATCGCCGAGGCGCGCGAGCGGGACGCGCTCACCCTCCTCGCGCTCCTGTCGAGGTCCGGGGGCGAGGAGCGCGCCCGGCTCTACGACGGCCTCGCCCGGCTGTCCCCTCCGCCTTCCGGCGTGACCCGCGAGGCGGTGCTCGGCGGGAGCCGGGGCGCGATCGACGTCTGGTGGCGGGCGCTCGGGCTGGGCGAGATCAAGTGGTGGCGGGTGGGACGACGATAGCCCGCGAGGCGCTCCCGACTGCGACGAGACGACAACGCCGGATGCGAGTCGTGGCCCGCTAGCGAGGAATCTGAAGCGGATGCGACGGTGATCGGCGTCGAGACCAAGCGCGTCGAGCCTCTTGCCGATAGCGGAAAGCGTCGTGGGGCAGGCGGCGACCGTCGAGACCGAGCGCTTCAGCAGCATCACGAAGGAGAGGACGTCGTCGTAGCGCTTCGCGCGGATCGCGTTCCGGAGGTGCGGCGCGAGGAGCGCGAGGAGGGACCTCTGGAACGACGTGAACCTGGGCTGCAGAGGACGAGCCCCGCCTCCACGGTCTTGCCGAGCCCCACGCCGTCGGCGTGGAGAAGGCGTGGCCGGCTCATCCGGAGCGCACGCATCACCGGGACGAGCTGATACGGCTGGAGACGCAGACGCCCGGGCTGCGCGGCCTGGAACTCGGTCGGGCTCAGCGCCTGGTCCAGCAGGAAGGCCTGGTGGTAGACCCGCCAGTCGGCCAGCGCGCCCGCCTTGCCGGGTCGCAGCTCCGACCGGAGCGCCTCGATCGATTCGAGGGGTATCAGGAAGTCGCGCTCGACCCCGCGCAGGGCTCCCTCGAGGCAGCGGAGCCGGTAGAGGACCTGGGTGCCGGCGGGGCGTGTGTGGACGACCTCCCAGGGCAACCCGCGCGCCACGACGCGAGCTCCGGGCAGGAGCTCGGACGTCGGCGCCGCGGCGCTCACGGCTTCAGCTCTCCGAAGATCCGGAGGTAGGGGTCGAACCGGAAGACGCGGTTCCGCGCGTGCCCGGTGATCTCCTTCAGCAGCCCTATTCGCTCGAACTCTGCCACGAGGTCGTTCGCCACGGGGAAGCTCCGGTCGATCGCTTCCTTGACGGTCGCGACCGTGACGATCGGCTTTCGGAAGAGGTGATCCAGGAGCGTCATCCCGATCGTCGAGCCCTGGAGCTGCTTGCTGACGAGCGAGCGATGCTCCTCCCGCAGCCGTTGAATCCGACGGGCTGTCTCCGTGCCATCCCTGGAGACATCCCGGACTCCTTCCAGGAAGAACTTGATCCAACCTTCGAAGTCTCCGCGCTCTCGGACCGCCTGGAGCCTCGTGTAGTACTCGTCCCGACGCTGCTTGAAGAACCAGGAGAGGTAGAGCGTCGGCTTCCGGAGAATGCCTCGCTCGCACAGAAGGAACGTGATGAGGAGTCGACCGACGCGACCGTTCCCGTCGGAAAACGGATGGATCGTCTCGAACTGAGCGTGGACGAGGGCGACCTTGACGAGAACGGGAATCGGCCGCTCGTCATGAAGGTAGAGCTCCAGCTTCCCCATCGCGTCGATCGTTTCCGACGGCGGCGGGGGTACGAATGCGGCGTCCGTGAGCGTGGATCCCGGGGAGCCGATCCAGTTCTGGAACCTCTTGAACTCCCCTGGCTGTCGCTCGTGGCCTCGGGTGCCGGTCAGGAGCTTCTCGTGGATCTCCCGGATCAGCCGATTCGACAGAGGAAGGGTAGAGAGCCGCTCCAGGCCTAGTTTCATCGCCTGTACGTAGTTGGAGACCTCGTCTACATCCTTCGGGAGCTCACCCTTTCGGACCTTCGCCTCGTGCTCCAGAAGCTCTTCCATTGACGTCTGTGTGCCCTCGATCTGGGAGGAGAGCACTGCTTCCTTCCGAACGTACATCGTCACGAATAGGTCTGGGTTCGGAAGGAGCTCCGTGGCGGCGTCGAGACGCGCGAGGTCCCGATCGGCCTCGGAGAGCAGCGCCCAGAGCGCTTCGTCGAATCGAATCGGTGGATCGGGCGGAAGCGGGTTAGGAATGAAGGCGCGATATCTCGTAGGCTGCGTGACGTATCGACCGGCGCGCGTCGAGGGCGTGCTCACCGATCAACCGCTGAACTAAGGCGCCTGATAACAAGGGGGGTGGCCACGGCGCCATATTAAGGCAAATCGACGCCTCGCTTAAACAACGAAGCGATTTCCTGTTGGACTGACAGGAAAAGGGCCGCCCGAACGGGCGGCCCGAACAAGGAAGCGATTGCTGTGGGAGGGGCGTGGGGAGGCCCGGCTCGGGCCTCCCCACGGAATTTCAGTACATGCCGCCCATGCCGCCGGGGCCCATGCCGCCGCCGCCCGCCGGAGCCTTCTCCTTCTCCTTCACCTCGGAGACGAGGGCCTCGGTGGTGAGCATGAGGCTGGCGATGGACGCCGCGTTCTGGAGAGCGGACTTCGTGACCTTCGCGGGGTCGACGATGCCGGCCTTGAGCATGTCCTCGGTGACCTCGGTCGCGGCGTTGAAGCCGATGAAGCCGCCCTTCTCCTTCAGCTCCTTCACGATCACCGAGCCCTCGAGCCCGGCGTTCGCGATGATCTGACGGGCGGGCTCCTCGAGCGCGCGCTTCACGATGTTGATGCCGATCTGGATGTCGCCGTGCTCCTTGAGCTTGGCGACCGACTCGATCGCGCGGAGGAGGGCCACGCCGCCGCCCGGGACGATGCCGTCCTCGACGGCCGCCTTCGTGGCGTGCATCGCGTCCTCGACGCGGGCCTTCTTCTCCTTCATCTCGGTCTCGGTGGCCGCGCCGACCTTGATGACCGCGACGCCGCCCACCAGCTTGGCGAGCCGCTCCTGGAGCTTCTCGCGGTCGTAGTCCGAGGTGGTCTCCTCGATCTGCGCCCGGATCTGCTTCACGCGGCCGGTGATCGCCTCACGCCGCTTCTTGTCGGTCGTGTCGACGACGATCGTGGTGTTGTCCTTGTCGACGACGATCTTCTTCGCCTCGCCGAGGTCTTCCCACTTGACGTTCTCGAGCTTGATCCCGAGGTCCTCGGAGATCATCTTGCCGCCGGTGAGGATCGCGATGTCCTCGAGCATCGCCTTGCGGCGATCGCCGAAGCCCGGCGCCTTCACCGAGGCGATCTGGAGCGTGCCGCGGAGCTTGTTGACGACGAGAGTCGCGAGCGCCTCGCCCTCGACCTCTTCCGCCACGATCAGGAGCGGCTTCTTCTGGTGGACGACCTGCTCCAGGATCGGGAGGAGGTCCTTCATGGAGGAGATCTTCTTCTCGTAGATCAGGATCTTGGCGCCCTCGAGGACCGCCTCCATCCGCTCGGCGTCGGTCACGAAGTACGGGGAGAGGTAGCCGCGGTCGAACTGCATCCCCTCGACGACCTCGAGGGTGGTCTCGAGGCCCTTGGCCTCCTCGACCGTGATCACGCCGTCCTTGCCGACCTTGCTCATCGCCTCGGCGATGATCTTGCCGATCTCCTCGTCGCCGTTGGCCGAGATCGTCCCGACGTGCGCGATCTCCTTCTCGTCGACGCTCTTCTTGAGGCTGTTGATCGCCTCGACCGCCTTCTTGACGGCGATGTCGATGCCGCGCTTGATCTCCATCGGGTTGCCGCCCGCGGTGACCATCTTGATCCCCTCGCGGTAGATCGCCTGCGCGAGGACCGTGGCGGTCGTCGTGCCGTCGCCCGCGATGTCGGAGGTCTTGGAGGCGACCTCACGGACCATCTGCGCGCCCATGTTCTCGAGCGGGTTCTCGAGCTCGATCTCCTTGGCGACGGTCACGCCGTCCTTGGTGATCGTCGGGGAGCCGAACTTCTTCTCGATGACGACGTTCCGGCCCTTGGGGCCGAGCGTGACCTTGACGGCGTCGGCGAGCTTGTTGACGCCACGGAGGATCTGCTGGCGAGCGTCCTCGCCGTAGGTGATGTTCTTGGCAGCCATTTCTCTGACCTCTTCCTTGCTTTCGCTTACTTGGTCTCGACGATGGCGAGGACTTCGTCCTCACGGAGGATGAGCATCTCCTCGTCGTCGATCTTGATCTCGGTGCCGGCGTACTTGCCGATCAGGATGCGGTCCCCGGCCTTGACGTCGAGCGGGATGCGCTTGCCGCTGTCGTCGAACTTGCCCTCGCCGACGGCCTGGACCGTGGCCTCCATGGGCTTTTCCTTCGCCGTGTCGGGAATGATGATGCCGCCGCGGACCTGCTCCTTGGCCTCGACGCGCTTCACCAGGATCCGGTCATAGAGAGGACGTACTTTCATCGTGGGGCTCCTTCGGGTATTGCTTCCGGCTCTCTGGCCGGTGGGATCGCTTCTTCGTGCCCGCCGGTACTTGTTAGCAGTCAAGACCGATGAGTGCTAAGGAATCTAGGCTCACCGGGACCGCTTGTCAAGGGGTCCCCTTCGGAACCTAACAACGCGATCATCAGGTTTTCGGAGGTCCGGAATCCTCAGGATCTGGAGAAACCGGCGAGGGTCGCCGCCAGGAACGCCTTCTGCTCATCCGTCAGCTCCGGGAACACCGGCACGGCGAGGGTCTCGTTGGCGGCCCGCTCCGACTCGGGGAAGTCGCCCACCTTCCCGCCCAGCGACGCGAAGCACTCCTGGAGGTGCAGCGGGAGCGGGTAGTAGATGGCGTTCCCGATCTGCCGGGCGGTCAGGTACTCCTTCAGCGCGTCGCGCTTGCCGTCGCCGACGCGGAGGACGAACTGGTTGTAGACGTGGTACCGGTCCGGCGCCTGCCGGGGGAAGGTGATCCGCGACGTCCCGCCGTACTCGAGGTACAGCTTCTCGATCTGGGCGGCATTGCGCCGGCGCGCCTCGGCCCAGGAGTCCAGGTGAGGGAGCTTCACGTGGAGGATCGCCGCCTGGAGCGCGTCGATCCGGAAGTTCCCGCCGACCAGCCTGTGGTGGTAGCGGGACGTCTCGCCGTGCATCCGGAGCGCCTTCAGCTTCGTGGCCAGCCCGGCGTCGTTCGTCGTGACCATGCCGCCATCGCCGAAGCCGCCCAGGTTCTTCGAGGGGAAGAACGAGTACGCCCCGAACGTGCCGATCGCGCCGGCCTTGACGCCCTTGTAGCTCGCGCCGAGCGACTGGCAAGCGTCCTCGAGGACGGGAATCCCCTTCGCCCGCGCGACCTCCTGGATCGGGTCCATCTCGGCGCACTGCCCGTACAGGTGAACGGGCTGGATCATCTTCGTCCTCGGCGTGATCGCCGCGGCGAGCTTCCGCGGGTCGAGGTTGAACGTGTCCGGCTCGATGTCGACGAAGACCGCCGTCGCGCCGAGGCGCGAAACCGCGCCCGCCGACGAGAAGAAGGTGTACGGCGAGGTGATCACTTCATCGCCGGGGCCGACGCCCACGGCCATCATCGCGGCGAGCTGCGCGTCGGTGCCGGAGGACATCCCGACGGCGTGCGCGACGCCGACGTACTCGGCGACGGCCTTCTCGAACGCCTCGACACGCGGGCCGAGGATGAACATCTGGCTCTCGTACAGCTCGTCCGTGACGCGGCGGACCTCGTCACGGATGGTGGCGTACTGCTTCTTCAGGTCGAGGAGGGGAACGGGGATGGAGGCGGGAGTGGTGGTCACGGCGCCGGAGGATACGACGCCTTCGAGGGCTGGGCGCGCGACGCTCAGGGAGCCTCCTGCGGGATTGACATGGGAACGAACGAACCGTCGCCCGTCCCGCTGCCCGGCACCGCCCCCTCGTGGATCACCCCGTAGGCGACGAACCGGCTGTCGCCCGAGACGCGCCGGATCCTCGCGTAGCCCTGCGCCGTCCCCGCCGCGTGGACGGCGAGGATCCGGTCGATCTGCAGCCAACCCCTGCGCGGGACGCGAAGGCCCGGCACCGTCGCCACGCGACCGCGCGTCACGCCGTCGAAGAGGTCGATCTCGAAGACGTCTTCCGCCTCCTGGCCGTCGCCGAGATTGACGAGCGCGACGTTCGAGCGCGTGCCGAGGTCCTGCCGCAAGCCGGAGACGACCGCGGCGGTCCCGGCTCCTCGCGCGGGAGAGGTGGCCGGGACGAAGAGACCGTAGCGGCCCCCTTTCGGGGCGCCGGAGGTGACCCTCGCGCCGGCGAAGAGACCGTCCGCCGAGCCCTCGATCACGGCCAGGAAGAGCGCCCCCACGAACGTCGGACCGCGAGGACCGACACCGGGGGGCCCGGACCGGCGAAGGAAGTCCACGAAGCCGGGGAGAGCACGATGCTCGGCCGGCGCGAGGGCGATCTCCAGCGTCGCGGTATGCCCGGGGACATCCACGGCAGCCGCGACGTACTCCAGGCGGAGCCGCTTGGCGGCCGGGGACACGTTCGTCAGGAGTAGCTCCGTGTCGAAGCCCGCGCCCTCGACCACGGCGGGGACCACGAGACCGCCCGCGGCGGTCACGCTCGCCTCGGCCGCGGCGAGGACGATCGAGCCGTCCGAGGTCACCGCATCGTTGACGACGGCGTAGGCGAGGTACGGCGCACCGCCGGCCACGCGCTCGATGCGGGCCGTCCCGCTCGCCGCGCCGAGACCGGAGAAGGACAGGACCCGGTCGATCTGGCGGAAGCCGCCGGGCGGCAGGACGAGATCGGGAAGCGTCACCGTCGGGGCCGGGGAGGACGGATCGGTCGAGGCGAGCGTCACGCGGAGCGTCACCTCTCCGTCCCCGTCGTCGCCCGCGTTGACGAGCGCGAGGTTGGTGCGGTCCCCCGCGTCCTCCCGCAGCCAACCCACGACCGCCGGGCCACGGAACGCGTCGGCCACCGGGATCCCCGGCAGGAAGACACCGGCGCCTCGATTCGTGGTCCTCGAGCCGACCGCGGCGTCGGTCGGGGAGGCGAGCCCGGTGAAGCGGACGCGGAGCGTCCCGCCCCGGTCGCCCACGCGGGGAGCCGGGACGCCGAGGGCGCGGAGGAAGTCGAGCGCCGAGGCGACGACGCGCTGCTGTCCCGCCGCGAGGGGAACCGATGCGTGCCCGCTTCCCGCGCCGATCGCGGCCGTGTAATCGAGCTCCACGTCCCCGAACGCATCCCCGGAGTTCGTCAGCGAGAGGTCCGACTCGTAGAACGCCGACGCCGCACCGTCCGCCGAGAGAAGGAAGGGGACCACGAACGTCGCGGTGGCGGAGCCGACCGCGCACACCTTCGGGTAGAGCCGGATCCCGTCGCCGACGTTCGGAACTGCGGCCAGGTCCGCGCGACCGTCCCGGTTGTAGTCGAGGGCGGCCGCCCTCGAGGCGCCCAGTACGGAGGACGTCGCGGGCGGCCCGAGGCCGCCGGCTCCGTCGCCGGCGAACAGATATGGCAGGACGGCCACGTCGAGGCGCCCGTCGCCGTCGAAGTCGCCCACGACCGGCGCACCGACGTTCGGAGGCAGCGTCTGCGCGGCGGTTTCCCTGAAGCCGCCGTGCCCGTCCCCCCGAAAGACGTGCAGCTCCGCGGAGCCGAAGCGGGGATTCCCGGTCGCCACGATGTCGAGCGCGCCGTCCCGGTCCAGATCGACGAGGACCGCGCCCGCCGGGTGGTCACCGGCCGGGAAGGCGGAGCCGGCACGGAAGGAACCATCGCGCGTGCCGTGGTAGATGGCGACCCTGGCTCTGTCCGCACGCACCAGTAGGTCGTCGAGTCCGTCCCCGTCGACGTCGCCGGACGAGATCGACTCGATCAGGAAAGACAGCCCCGGGAGCGCGATCGATCGAATCGGCTCGAAAGCGTGGCCGGTCGCACCCCGGAAGAGGGACAGGGTCGGCGTCGCGGGGTCCTGGCCCGACGCGACGGCCACCAGGTCGATCTTCCCGTCCCCGTCGAAGTCCCCCGCAGCGGCGTCACGGAAGTGCCTGTCGTCGGGCGCGGACAGCTCGCCGCCCCTCACGAACCCGCCGCCGCCGTCCCCGACGCCGAGCGCGAGCCCCGGCTCGTGGAGAAGCACGAGGTCCGGCGCCCCATCGCCATCCAGATCGCGCAGGGCCCTCCCGGCGCCCGGGATCGGCGACACGATCGGTGAGCCGAGGCCACCGTCAAGGCGAACGGGCATCACCGTCACCCCCGCGTCGTCGAAGAAGACGAGGTCCGGGAGGCCATCGCGGTTCGCGTCGCCGGTGAGGAGGCTAGGCACGCCGGCGGTCTGCACTTTCTCCGCGGGGCCGAAGCTCGCGAGGGGACACGGCTCCGTCGCGGCGCTCCGCGTCGCGGGCGCTCCGATCCCGGCGAGAGCCAGGAGGATCAGAAGGGACGTGCGCAGCGGGATTCTCCCGTCGGTATTGTCGGCCCGAACGGCCCGCTCACGGCAGCACCGGCGCCATCGGCACGTACGACCCGTCGCCGGTTCCCAGTCCCGGCCCTTCGCCGTCGTTGATCACCGCGTAGGCCAAGAACGGCGACGCACCTGAAACACGCGTCACCTTCGCGTACGCGTTCGTCACGCCCGGCGCCTTCTCCGCGAGGATCCGTCCGAGCTGCTTCCAGCCCCGCGCCTCGACGCGAACGTCGCTCACCGTCGCCGCGAGGAGACCGGTGGTTCCGTCGAAGACCTCGATCCGGAAGACGTCCGCCTCCGCGCCGGCGTTCACGAGCGCCACGTTCGTGCGGTCCACGCCGTCCTGCTTCAGGCCGTGGAGCCAGGCGACCGAGGTCGCGGCCTTCGAGAGCGGCACCGCCTGCGTGAAGACGCCGTACCGTCCTCGGGCCGCCGCGGACGACGTGCGGGCGCCGACGTAGAGGCCGTCGAGTCCCTCCGCGCCGCCGCCCTCGGCGGTCACGAAGAGCGCGCCCGAGAAGATCGAGCCCACCGGGCCGACGCCCGGCGCGCCGAGCGTCCGCAGCGCGTCGACGAAGCGGTCGAGGTCGACGCCCTGGCCCGGCGCCACGTCGAGCGTGACGCGCGCGGTGTGGTCCGCCGTCGCGATCGCTTCGGCGACGTACTCGAGCCGTACCCTCTTCGCGATCGACGACGTGTTGGTGACGATCACCTCGCTGGTGAAGCTCCCGGCCTCGACCACCGCCGGGACGACGAGCGTCGTCTCGCCCGTCAGCGTGCCTGCCGCGAGCGCCGGGACGAACGAGCCGTCCGAGGTGCCGTTGTCGTTCACGACTCCGTACGCGTAGAAGCGCCCGGTCCCCGCGATCCGCTCGATCCGCGCGAAGCCGCTCGTCGCGCCGAGACCGCCCAGGGTCAGCACGCGGTCGAGCTGCTTGAAGGCGCCCGGGCCGACCGTCACGTCCGGGAGATTCACCGAGCCCGGGTGCGCCGGGTCGGTCGAGACGACCGTCACCCGCAAAGTCAGGTCGCCGGACTCCTCCACGTTCACGAGGGCGAGGTTCGAGCGGTCGGCCGCCGTCTCGAGGAGCCAGCCGACGACCGCCGCCCTCTCGAACGTCTCGTCGTACCGGACGACGGGGAAGGCCACGCCGCCCCGGTCCGGAGATCCCTTGACCGTGCTCACGACGCGAACCAGGCCGCCGGCGTCGTCCGGCGACGAGAGGCCGGTCGCGTGGATCCGGAGGGCGCCGACGCTGGGAGGGCCGTTCTTCGGCAGGCCGAGGACCCCGAACCCGTATCGGCCGTCGGTGCGCGCCTGCGCGCCCGCCCGAGCCTCGGCGAGGCCCGGATCGGCCGCGTCTCCACCCCTCACCTCGAGACCGCCGGAGATCGGTCCGTGATTGGCGATCGAGATCTCCGTCGTGAACGACGCCCCGCTCGCGCCGCCTCCCGCGACGACCACCGGGACGACGAGCCGCGATTCCGCGGTCCCGGCGCCGCACGTGTTCCTCCGGAACGCACGGCCGCCGGCGCCGGACACGAGGAGATCGGGCCGGCCATCTCCGGTGAGGTCGACGGCAGCGGCAACTCCGTCCGGATCCCAGAGCCGCACCGCACCGCGGAACCCGCCGTGCCCGTCCCCGAGGATCGCCATGCCGCCCATCGTGTAAGGGGAGGCGAAGAAGTCCGGGAACCCGTCGCCGTTGACGTCCGCGACGGCGGAAGGCCCCCCTTGATATCGGATCTCGCCCGCCGCGAAGGTCTCCGCTGCCGAGAACTGACCCCCGCCGATCCCCAGGTACGTTCGGAACGTAAGCTCGGAGCCCATCACCGAGCTTCCGGCCGCGGTGACGAGATCCGTCCGACCGTCAAGGTCGAGATCGACGAGAAAGGAGACGACGGCGACGATGGCCCCCTGCACGAGCGGGAGACGGTTGCCCGGGAACGTGCCGGTCCCGTCCCCCGCGAGATAGGTGGACTCCCCGCTCTTGAAGCCCTGCGTGAACACGATGAGGTCCAGGTCTCCATCGGCGTCGAGATCCCAGAGTCTCCACGGATGAGCGTTGGTCTCGTCGCTCCGGAACCGCCGCGACAGGACCCGAGGGAAAGCGCCCCGACCGTCCCCGAGGAGCGTCAGGATCGCTCGGGAGCCGTCGACCGGATCCGTCCCTTCCTGGACCACGTCGAGACGGCCGTCTCCGTCGACGTCGCCGAGCAGGACCGCTCGATCGGTCGCGACGCCGAGAGCGACGTCCGGGCCTTCCTCGAATCCACCGTTCCCGTCCCCGAGGAGCACCGAGAGCGACCTCGTCGCATAGCGGGTGACGACGAGATCCGCGGCTCCGTCTCCGTTCAGATCTCCGACGGCTCGCAGCTCGGGGTAGGACGGACGCATCGGGATCGGCCGCGCCGGGCCGAAGCGACCGTCCCCGAGCCCCTGCAGGTAGAAGTAGCCCGTGGTCGACCCGGCGAGCAGGTCGAGAATGCCGTCGGCGTCGACGTCCACGGTCCAGATGCCTGCCGGCGCGTCGATCGGAACGGGCGGCGCGAAGCTCGGCAGCGTGCACGGCTGACCGAGGCCGGTCGCAGCCGCGGTCGCAAGGAGGAGGACGACGAGGAATCGCATCGGGGTCTCCTTCAGGGAATCGACATGGGAACGTACGAGCCGTCGCCGGTTCCCAGTCCCGGCCCTTCGCCGTCGTTGATCACCGCGTAGGCCAAGAACGGCGACGCACCTGAAACACGCGTCACCTTCGCGTACGCGTTCGTCACGCCCGGCGCCTTCTCCGCGAGGATCCGTCCGAGCTGCTTCCAGCCCCGCGCCTCGACGCGAACGTCGCTCACCGTCGCCGCGAGGAGACCGGTGGTTCCGTCGAAGACCTCGATCCGGAAGACGTCCGCCTCCGCGCCGGCGTTCACGAGCGCCACGTTCGTGCGGTCCACGCCGTCCTGCTTCAGGCCGTGGAGCCAGGCGACCGAGGTCGCGGCCTTCGAGAGCGGCACCGCCTGCGTGAAGACGCCGTACCGTCCTCGGGCCGCCGCGGACGACGTGCGGGCGCCGACGTAGAGGCCGTCGAGTCCCTCCGCGCCGCCGCCCTCGGCGGTCACGAAGAGCGCGCCCGAGAAGATGGAGCCCGTCGGGCCGACACCCGGCGCCCCGAGCGTCCGCAGCGCGTCGACGAAGCGGTCGAGGTCGACGCCTTGGCCCGGCGCCACGTCGAGCGTGAGCCTCGCCGCGTGGTCCGCCGTCGCGATCGCGTCGGCGACGTACTCCAGCCGCACCTTCTTCGTCGTCGCGGAGGTGTTGGTGACGATCACCTCGGTCGTGAAGCTGCCTGCCTCGACCACCGCCGGGACGACGAGCGTCGTCTCGCCCGTCAGCATGCCTGCCGCGAGCGCCGGGATGAACGAGCCGTCCGACGTGCCGTTGTCGTTCACGACTCCGTACGCGTAGAAGCGCCCGCTCCCCGCGATCCGCTCGATCCGGGCGAAGCCGCTGGTCGCGCCGAGTCCGCTCAGGGTCAGCACACGGTCGAGCTGCTTGAAGACGCCTGGACCGAGTGTCACCTCGTGCAGCGCGGTGGAGCCGGGATGCGCCGGATCGGTCGAGACGACCGTCACCCGCAACGTCACGTCGCCGGACTCCTCCACGTTCACGAGGGCGAGGTTCGAGCGATCACTCGCCGTCTCCAGGAGCCACCCGACGACGGCAGTCCCGGCGAAGGTCTCCTCGTACCGCGGCAGCGGGAACGCAACGCCACCGCGTTCGGGCGCTCCACCCACCCGGGAGACGACACGCACCAGCCCGACGAGGTCGGAAGGCCCGGAGAGTCCGATGCCGTGCAGGCGGAGGGAGCTCCCCGACGGAGGACCGCCGAACGGCAGGCCGAGCCGCTGGTACGACGGGCCGTACGGCTGATCGTCGATCGTGGACGGCAGGTGGAGCTGTCTCGTGCCCTCGAGAGCCGCGCCCGCGCGATTCGAGGTCGAGCCGGTCCGATACGACGTCTCGATCACGGCGGTCGCCGCGCCGCGATTCGCAATCGCCATCTCGGTCGTGTACTCGGCCCCGTTCGCTCCGGCCCCGGAGACGAAAGCAGGCAGGAAGAGGGTCGTCTCGGCGATTCCCGCGCCGCACGTGTTCACACGTAGCCGCAGGTCGCCCGTATAGGACACGCTGAGGAGATCGGGCCGCCCGTCTCCGGTGACGTCCGCGGGCGTCGCGTCCTCGGCCTCGCCGATCCGGATCCGGCTCGCGAAGCCTCCCGCACCGTCACCCAGCACGGCAAACGACCCGGCCGTGCCGGCCCACGCCACGACGTCCGGGAAGCCGTCCATGTCGAGGTCCGCCACGGAGAAGAGGTCGGACGCGTAGCGGACTTCGCCCGCCGAGAAGACACCGGACTCCACGAAGCCGGACGCCGTCCCGCGATAGACGGTGACCTTTGCCTCCGGGCCGAGCCAGAAGTGGGACTGCGCCGTGACGAGGTCGACCCGACCGTCGCGGTCCATGTCGGCCACGACCACACGTGTCCCGCGGCCGACCGTCGTCGAGGGTCCATCGAATCGCCCGCTCCCGTCCCCGCGGACCATGAAGAGGCGAGCGCCTCGATGCTCCGCGCTCGCGACGAGGAGGTCCGGCAGGCCATCCCCGTCGAGGTCGGCGACGGCCGCCACGCCCGGGTTGATCTCCGCGGCCGTGTAGCGCCTCGCGACGACGACCGTGAACGACCCTCGACCGTCGCCCCGCAGGAGGAGCGCCTCGTACGCTCCATCGGCATCTCTCCCGTTCGTCATCAGGTCGAGACGTCCATCGCCGTCGGCGTCGGCCGCGAGGTACCAGGAGCCCGCGAAGAACCCCGACGTCGGGATCGGGCCCTGGTCCGGACCTTCCGCGAAGCGCCCGTGGCCGTCGTTGAGGGCCACCGAGACGGACGACGAACGGCTGATCACGAGGTCCATGGATCCGTCCCCGTCGAAGTCCCCGAGCGCGCCGACGCTGGCGAAGGGACGAAGCGGTATGGAACGGGGCGGCTCGAAGGTCCCGCCGTCTAGCCCGCGGAGCCAACCGTATCCGTCCTTCAGCGACGCGATGACGTCCACGCGGCCGTCGCCGTCCACGTCGGCCGTACGGAACCATCCCGCGCCGGAGTGGACCGTCCACGGCCCGGAGAAGCTGAGGGCCCCACATGAGGCCGCACCGCTAGCGGCGGGTGAGGAGGATGCGAGGAGGAACGAGAAGAGGAGGGCTCCCGCGGCCGAAGGGCGCATCTTCGTCTCCCTCACCGACGCGACCGGATCGGCGCGGTAGCAGCCGGAGGGGCCAGCTCGGAACGCATCGGCACGTACGAGCCGTCTCCGGTGCCCAGGCCCGGCCCGGCGCCGTCGTTGACGACGCCGTACGCCAGGAACGAGCCGTCGCCATCGACCCGACGGATCCGCGCGTAGCCCTGCGCGGTGCCGGGCGCGTGCGTCGCGAGGATGGAGCCGAGCTGCTTCCAGCCCCGCGACGGGACGCGGACGTCGGGGATGGTCGCCACGCGGCCGCGCGTTTCGCCGTCGAAGAGGTCGATCTCGAAGACGTCTTCCGCCGTGGTCCCGTCGCCCAGGTTCACGAGCGCGAGGTTCGAGCGCACCGAGGCGTCCTGCCGGAGGCCAGGCACGACGGCACCCGCCGACGCGGCGGCGCTCACGCGCGCCGCGGGGACGAAGACGCCGTAGCGTCCGCCCCCGGGTGACGGCGACAGCACGCGCGCCCCGGCGAAGACGCCGTCGGACGGCCCGTCGGGGACCGAGAGGAAGAGCGCGCCGGCGAACGCCCCGCCGCGAGGGCCGATGCCGGACACCCCGCGCCGTCGCAGCTCGTCCACGAACGACGGGATCGCCCGGTGCTCCCCCGGCGCGAGGTCGAGGTCCAGCACGGCCGCGTGCGACGGAGCGTCGATCGCGCTCGCCACGTACTCGAGGTGGATTCGCCGGGGCGACGTGGCCACGTTGGTGAGGAGCAGCTCGGTCTCGTAGCCGCCGGTCTCCACCACGGCCGGCACGACGAGACCGCCGGCGGCGGTGATGTCAGGCTGCGCCTGGGCGAAGACGATCGAGCCGTCGGACGTGACCTCGTCGTTCACGACGGCGTACGCGAGGTACGGCGCCTGACCCGACAGACGCTCGATCCGGGCGACGGCGGTCACGCTCCCCAGGTCCGACGTCGACAGGACGCGATTCGTCTGGAAGAAGCCGCCGGGATGCAGGACGACGTCGGGCAGCGTCACGCTCCGGCCGTGCGACGCATCGTCCGTCGAGGTGAGGGTCACCCGCAGCACCACGTCCCCGTCCTCGACCGCTCCCACGTTGACGAGGGCGAGGTTGGTCCGGTCGCGCGCGTCCTCCCTCAGCCAGCCGACGATCGACGTCCCTCGAAGCGCGTCGGCGAGCGGGATCCCGGGATAGGCGACGCCGGCGCCCCCGTTGGTCGTGCGGACCAGGACCGACGCGTCGCGGGCCGACTCGACACCGTCGAACTGGAGGCGGAGCGTGCCGCCGCCCGCGATCGGGGTGTTGACGAGCTGCGAGAGGAAGCCGAGCGCGGAGGGCTCGTACCGCTGCTCGCCCCCGGCGAGAGGCATGGTGCCCGAGCCGCTCGGACCCCCGATCGCGGCCGTGTACGAGAGCCGGACGCCACACGACGCGGTACCGGTGTCCGCGAGAAGGAGGTCCGACCGATAGAGGGTCCCGGGCGCCCCGACGGCCGACAGGACGAAGGGCACGATCAGCGTGGCCGACTCCGTGCCCGCCACGCAGGTCTTCGGGAACAGGGCCGCCTCGGACGCGCTCGCGACGACGAGATCGGCGTGCCCATCCCGGTCGGCGTCCAGGGCCGCGAGCGCCGCCGGCTCGAGGCTCGAGAACGGGGTCTCCGGGCCGAAGCCGCCCGCGCCATCACCGGCGAGGAGGACCGTCGTGGCGAGGCCGCCGTAGCGCGAGGCCACGATCGCCACGTCGAGATGCCCGTCGCCGTCGAAGTCCGCGACAGCGGGGGGGCTGACGCCGGGCCGGAGGTTGCGCTGCACGGTCTGGCGCACCACCCCGTGTCCGTCGTTGAGGTACACCACGAGAGTCGACGACCCGACCTTCGGGTTCCCGCTCCCGACGATGTCCAGAGCGCCGTCCCGATCGAGGTCCGCGAGAAGCACGGACAGCGGGTAGTAGCCCAGGTAGAGGTCCTGTCCGGCGCGGAAGCCGTCCCGCCCTCCGAAGAGCACACGGACGTCTCCCCGCCACGGGAAGAGCACCACATCGTCGATGCCGTCGCCGTCGAGATCGCCCGTCACGAGCGACCCCAGGCCGATCTCGAGGTACCGGCCCGGCAGCGTCACGGCACGCGGGGGGCCGAACGCGCCCGCTCCGGCTCCCGGGTAGACGAACGCAGTGTTGGAGGGAAGCGTCTGGGAGCCCGCGAAGACCAGGAGGTCGACTCGGCCGTCGCCGTCGAAGTCGCCCGCGGTGAGCATCTGGACGGAGGCCGGCGCTGCCGGGGCGTCGAGGGGGGCGAAGCCGCCCGCGCCGTCCCCCCGCAGGAGCGCGATTGCGCCGCCCGCGATCCCGGCGAGGTCGGGCCGGCCGTCGCCGTCGACGTCTCGAAGGACCTCGGCCCGGAAGCCGGAGGGAAGGAGGGAGACGATCGGATCGGTAAGCCCGCCGCTCGTCCGGGCGAGGAGCACGGTGAGCCTCGCGTCTCCGAACGCCAGCAGGTCGGGGAGACCGTCGCGGTTCACGTCGGCCGTCAGGAGGCGATCGACCGATCCCTCCACCGGGAGCGACTGGCCCGGGCCGAAGCTGGCCAGAGGGCAGGTCGCGGCGACGGAGTGCAGCGGGAGGAGGAGCACGAGAGGGACGAGACCGGCCGAAGGTGAGCGCATACACGCCCTCCGTCTTCAATATGGGCTGTTCTCGGAAGGAGCGACCTGAGGCACCCGTACTACAGGCGTCCCTCGCTCCGCGGGATCCGTACGCTCCCGTATACGTAGCCCGGGGTCACCGTGTCGCCCTACGCCGTCCGGCGCCGCTTCCGGACGCGCGCCGGCGCCGGCTGCGCGGCGTCCGCGATGTCCGTCGGGAGGAGCGACAGGAACGCGCGGGCCGCATGGGAGAGCCCCTCCTCCGACCGGTAGACGACGCGGGTCACCTTCTCGATCCGCAGCCCGTCCACCGGCACCTCCACCAGCTCCCCGGACTCCAGCGCGCCCCGGAGCGCGAGGCGCGGGAGGATGGCGGCTCCGGCCCGCCGCGCGACGAACTCCTTGATCGTCTCCAGCGTCGAGAGCTCGATCGTGATGTTGAGCGGCGTCTGATGGCGCGCGAAGAGCTCGAAGACCTGCGTGCGCGCCGGCGTCCGGGCGTTGTGCGCGACGAACGTCTCCCGCCCCAGCTCCGGCACCGTCACGTCCTTCCGGCCGGCCAGACGGTGCCCCGGCGCCACCACGAGGACCAGCTGGTCGCGGTGCACGATCCGGGAGCGGAGGGCGGAGACGACCGGGTCGTAGGTCAGGAAGCCGCAGTCCAGGTTCCGCTCGATCACCTCGGACGGGATCCGCTCGGAGACGTTGCGGTACACCTCGATCTTCACCCCCGGGTACCGCCGGCGGAACGCCAGGAGGAGCGGCGGGAGGAGATAGAGCGAGGTGCTCTCGTTGGCCCCGATGGCGAGCCTTCCCCGGTGCATCCCCTTCAGCTCGCCGACCGCCGCCTTCGCCTCGTCGCGCAGGCTCAGGAGCCGCCGGGCGTACGTGAAGAGAGTCCGCCCTGCCTCGGTCAGGGTGCCGGTCTTCCGGCTCCGGTCGAAGAGCGCCTCCCCCAGCTCCTTCTCCAGGCGCTGCACGGCGAGGCTCACCGCGGGCTGGGTCCGGAACATCCGCTCCGCGGCGCGAGAGAAGCTCCGCTCCTCCGCGACCGCCACGAACATCTCCAGCGCGGCCAGGTCCATAAGCTGATCTTATGACACCGTAAGGAGTATCAATTTCCCTTCTCCTTCGGGCGCTGGTCTCATGTCCGGCCATGGCCCGACAACGGATCGCGATCTTCGACACGACCCTTCGCGACGGCGAGCAGTCCCCCGGCTGCAGCATGAACCTCGAGGAGAAGCTCCGGATGGCCCGGCAGCTCGAGGCGCTTCGCGTGGACGTGATCGAGGCGGGCTTCCCGGTCTCCTCGGACGACGACTTCGCGGCCGTGCGCGAGATCGCCCGCGCCTGCCGGGGTCCGGTGATCGCCGCGCTCTGCCGCGCCGTCCCCGCCGATATCGACCGCGCCTGGGAGGCGATCCGCGACGCCGCCCGCCCGCGGATCCACACCTTCCTCGCCGTCTCCGACCTGCACCTGAGCCGGAAGCTCGGGATCAGCCGCGAGGAGGCGCTCGCCCGCACATCGGAGGCCGTGGCCTACGCCCGCAGCCTGGCGCCCGACGTGGAGTTCTCCGCCGAGGACGCCACCCGCGCCGATCCGGAGTTCCTGGCGGAGGTCCTCGCCCGGGCGATCCAGGCGGGAGCGACCGTCCTCAACGTGCCCGACACCGTCGGCTACGCCATCCCGTCCGAGTTCGGCGCCCTCATCGCGCACCTGAAGGCCACGGTCCCCGGCATCGACGGCGTCACCCTGAGCGTTCACTGCCACGACGACCTGGGTCTCGCCGTCGCCAACTCCCTCGCCGCCATCGCGGCCGGAGCCCGCCAGGTGGAGGCGACGGTCAACGGCATCGGCGAGCGCGCCGGGAACGCCTCGCTGGAAGAGGTCGTCATGGCGCTCCGCGTGCGGGGCGACCTCCTCGACCACGAGACCGGGATCGTCACCGAGGAGCTGTACCGCTCGAGCCAGATCCTCTCCAACATCACCGGCGTCCCGGTGCAGCCGAACAAGGCGATCGTCGGGAAGAACGCGTTCGCCCACGAGGCCGGGATCCACCAGCACGGGGTCCTCAAGGACCGTCGGACGTACGAGATCATGACCCCCGAGTCCGTCGGGGTGAAGACCAACCGGATCGTGCTGGGCAAGCACTCCGGACGGCACGCGCTCGGCGAACGGTACAAGCAGCTCGGGTACGTGCTCTCTGCCGCCGAGCTGGAGAAGGCGTACAAGCTCTTCACCAAGCTGGCCGACCAGAAGAAGGAAGTCTACGAGGAGGACCTCGTCGCCATCCTCCTGGACGGCTTCTCCGAGGTGCCCGAGACGTACAAGCTGCGCAACGTGCAGGCGACCGCCGGGACGGCCTCGGTCGCGACGGCCCTCGTCACGGTCGCCGGCGTCGACGGCGAGAGGACCGAGCTGGCCTCGGGCGACGGACCGGTGGCGGCCCTCTGCGCCGCCATCGACAAGCTGACCGGCCTGACCGGCGAGTGGCTCGACTATTCGGTCCGCTCGGTGACGGGCGGGCCGGACGCCGTGGGCGAGGTGTTCGTCCACGTCGCCTTCGACGTCGCCGGTCCCACGGCCACGGCTTTCACCGGCAAGGCGGCCAGCACCGACATCGTCGACGCGAGCGCGCGCGCCTACCTGAACGCCGTCAACAAGGCCCTCCACGCCCGGGGCCGGCACCTGGCCGTCTCCGCGGCTTTCTGACACGACGATGGGCCAGACGATCACCGAGAAGATCCTCGCCGCGCACTCCGGGCGCGAGCGCGTGGTGCCGGGCGAGATCGTCAACGCCACGCTCGACCTGATCGTCTGCCACGAGGTGACGACGCCGCCCGCCGTCGCGATGCTCCGCGCCCGCGGCATCCACAGGGTCTTCGACCCGTCCCGGATCCTGGTGACACCCGACCACTTCGTGCCCAACAAGGACATCCTCAGCGCCGAGCTCGCCAAGGCGCTCCGGGCCTGGCGGGAGGAGCAGGGGATCACCCGCTACTACGAGGTGGGCAATCACGGCATCTGCCACGCCATCGCGCCGGAGCAGGGCCACGTCCTCCCCGGGCAGACGATCGTCTGCGGCGACTCTCACACCACCACGATGGGAGCGCTCGGCACGTTCGCGACCGGGATCGGCTCCACCGACCTCGCCGCGGCGCTCGCCACCGGCGAGCTCTGGTTCAAGGTGCCGGAGTCGATGCTCTTCACGCTGAACGGCGCCCCGCCCACGGGCGTCTTCTCCAAGGACCTGATCCTCTACGTCCTCTCGAGGATCGGCGTCGACGGCGCCCGCTACCGCGCCATGGAGTGGCGGGGCTCGACGCTCGCCCACCTGTCGATGGAGGCCCGCTTCACGCTCACCAACATGGCGATCGAGGCGGGCGGAAAGAGCGGCATCATGGAGGCGGACGACGTCGCCCGCGCCTACGTGATCGAACGGACGCGGGAGCCGTACACCGTCTACCGCTCCGACCCGGACGCCCGCTACTCCGGGCGGCACGAGATCGACGTCGCCGCGCTCGAGCCGATGGTGGCCCTCCCCGACCTGCCGTCCAACGGCCGCTTCGTGGGCGAGGTGCCGCGCGTGAAGATCGATCAGGTCTACATCGGCTCCTGCACCAACGGGCGGCTCGAGGACCTGCGCATCGCGGCGTCGGTCCTGAAGGGGAACAAGGTCGCCGCCGGGACGCGGGCCATCGTCGTCCCCGCCACGACCGCCGCCTGGAAGCAGGCGATGCGCGAGGGGCTCCTGGAGATCTTCGCCGACGCGGGCTGCGTCGTCTCGACGCCCACCTGCGGCGCCTGCCTCGGCGCCCACATGGGCGTCCTCGGCGCGGGAGAGACCTGCGTCTCCACGACGAACCGGAACTTCGTGGGACGTATGGGCTCCCCCACCAGCAAGGTCTACCTGGCGAGTCCGGCGACCGCCGCCGCCAGCGCCATCGCCGGCACCGTGGCCGACCCCCGGCCGTACCTGAGGGAGGCCGTCCTTGTCTGAGACCGGCATCCTCCGCGGCCGCGCCCACGTCTACCGGCGCGCCCACGTGAACACCGACGAGATCATCCCGGCGCGCTTCCTGAACGTCCACGAGGAGGCGCTCCTCGCCAAGCACGCCATGGAGGACATCGACCCCGGCTTCGTGGCCCGCGTCGCTCCCGGCGACCTGGTCGTGGCCGGCGAGGACTTCGGCTGCGGCTCCTCGCGGGAGCACGCCGTTTGGGCGCTCCGGGGCGCCGGCATCCGGGCCGTCGTCGCCACGAGCTACGCCCGCATCTTCTTCCGCAACGCGCTCAACAACGGCTTCCTCGCCCTGGAATGCCCGGGAGCCGCCGACGCGCTCACGACCGGCGACGACGTCGAGCTCGATCTCGTGGCCGGCGTCCTTCGCTCCGGCGAGAAGACGCTCCCCTTCGTGCCGCCGAGCGACTTCGCCCGCGCCCTCCTCGCCGCGGGCGGGCTCCTGCCGTACATCGAGACCCGGCGGCTCGAGCTGGAGGCCGCCCGGTGCGCCTGAAGATCGCGGTCCTGCCCGGAGACGGCATCGGGCCCGAGGTGACGGCCGAGGCGCTCGCGTGCCTCCGGGTCGTGGCCGCCTCCTTCGGGCACGACCTCGACGCCGACCCGTGGCCCATCGGCGGCGCCGCCCTCGACAGCCACGGCGTCCCGCTCCCCGAGGAGACGCTGTCCGCCTGTCAGGCGAGCGGAGCCGTCCTCCTCGGGGCCGTCGGCGCGCCGGCGTACGACTCGGCGCCTCCCGCTCTCAAGCCCGAGACCGGGCTCCTCGCGCTCCGCAAGGGGCTGGGCGTCTTTGCCAACCTGCGCCCGGTCTCTCTGCACCCGGCGCTGATCGGATCCTCGCCGCTCCGTCCGGAGATCGTGCGCGGCACGGACCTCGTGATCGTGCGGGAGCTGGCCGGAGGCCTCTACTTCGGCGAGCCCCGGGGCCACTTCGGCAGCCGGGCGGTCAACACGCTCGGCTGCTCCGAGGCCGAGGTCGAGCGCGTCGCCCGGGTCGCCTTCGCGCTCGCAGCCTCCCGCCGCGGACGGCTCACCTCGGTCGACAAGGCAAACGTCCTCGAGACGTCGCAGCTCTGGAGGCGTGTGGTGACCTCGGTCGCGCGCGACTTCCCGTCCGTCGCGCTCGACCACCTCTACGTCGACAGCGCGGCGATGGCCCTCGTGACGAGGCCCACGTCCTTCGACGTGGTCCTCACCGAGAACCTCTTCGGCGACATCCTGAGCGACGAAGCCGCCGTCCTCACCGGCTCGATCGGCATGCTGCCGTCGGCCAGCCTCGGCGGCCCCGTCGGGCTGTACGAGCCGGTTCACGGCTCGGCGCCCGATCTCGTCGGACGCGGTCTCGCCAATCCGCTCGGAGCCATCGCCTCGGCGGCGCTCCTCCTCCGGCATTCCTTCGGGCTCGCGGCCGAGGCCCGGCTCCTCGAGGAGTCGATCGCCGAGGCGCTGGACGACGGCTTCGGCACACCCGATCTCGGCTCCGCACGACATCACGTCTCCACCAAAGAGCTGGGCAGCGAGGTGCGCCGTCGCCTCTCCGACCGGACCCTGCACGCCCAAACGCGAGTTCCCGCTTTCTCCTTGACTTCGCAAACCACGCGTCCTACCTTGAGCAGCCAGTGAACGGACGACTCGCCCTCCTGCTTACGTCCCCCGTCGCGGTCCCCAGCGGGATCGCCGGCGGGGTCGTCGTCGTAGGACTGGTAGGGATCGTCGTCGTCATTAGCCGCGAGGTGCGGGCCCCCTAGACTCCCACAGCAGAGTCGAAGGACACAAAGGCCCCGCACCTCGCAAGGTCGCGGGGCTTTTCGTTTCGCCCCGCTCCCCTCGAGGTTCGCGGCCTTCGAACGGAGGTCGATGAATGAAGAGCGATGCCATCAAGAAGGGCCCCTCACGCGCGCCGGCGCGCGCGATGCTCCGCGGCGCCGGCCTGACGCCGGCCGATCTCGAGCGGCCGCTGGTGGCGGTCGCCAACACCTGGACCGAGGTCACGCCCTGCAACGTGCACCTGCGTTTGCTGGCCGAGCACGTCAAGGAGGGGATCCGCGCCGCCGGGGGAACGCCGATCGAGTTCAACACGATCGCGATCTCCGACGGCATCTCGATGGGCACGCCCGGCATGCGGGCCTCGCTGGTGTCCCGCGAGGTGATCGCCGATTCGATCGAGCTCGCCGTGGCGGGGCATTCCCTCGACGCCGTCGTCGCCCTCTCCGGCTGCGACAAGACGATCCCCGCCACCGTGATGGCGCTTGCCCGGCTCGACGTCCCGGCCGTGGCGCTCTACGGCGGCTCGATCCTCGCCGGCAGCGTGGGCGGAAGGGACGTGACGATCCAGGACGTCTTCGAGGCGGTCGGCGCTCATGCGGCCGGTCGGCTCGGCGACGAGGGCTTGCTCGAGGTCGAGCAGCAGGCATGCCCTGGAGCCGGTGCCTGCGGCGGACAGTTCACAGCGAACACGATGTCGATGGCGCTCACGTTCCTCGGGATCTCGCCGATGGGAGCCAACGAGGTCCCCGCCACCGATCCGCGGAAGGCCGGGGCCGCGCGCGACGCCGGCGCCCTGGTGATGAAGCTCCTCCGCGACGGGATCACGCCCCGGCGCATCCTGACCCGGCAAGCGCTCGAGAACGCGATCACCGCCGTGGCGGCGAGCGGCGGATCGACCAATGCGGTCCTCCACCTCCTCGCCATCGCTCACGAGCTGGGCGTGCCGCTCTCGCTCGACGACTTCGACCGGATCGCCTCGCGGACTCCGCTCCTCCTCGACCTGAAGCCCGGCGGCCGCTTCACCGCACCCGACCTGGCAAACGCCGGAGGCTCCCGGCTCCTGGCGCGGCGTCTCGCGGAAGCGGGGCTGCTGCACGACGCGCCGACGGTCACCGGGAAGACGCTTCGCGAGGAGTCGCTCGGGGCGGAGGAGCCTCCGGGACAGGAGGTCGTGCGGCCGCTCGACCGCCCGATGAAGGCGACCGGGGGGCTCGCCATCCTGCGCGGCAGCCTCGCGCCCGAGGGTTGCGTGGTGAAGCTCGCCGGGCACGAGCGCCTCCTCCACCGCGGCCCGGCCCGCGTCTTCGACGACGAGACGTCCGCCTTCGACGCCGTGCAGTCCCGGCAGGTCCAGGCGGGGGACGTCGTCGTCATCCGCTACGAGGGGCCGCGCGGCGCCCCGGGTATGCCCGAGATGCTCGCGGTGACGGCCGCTCTCGTGGGGCAGGGCCTGGGGGACTCGGTCGCGCTCGTCACCGACGGGCGGTTCAGCGGCGCGACCCACGGCCTCATGGTCGGGCACGTCTCGCCCGAGGCCGCCGCCGGCGGACCGCTGTCGCTGCTGCGGGACGGCGACCCCGTCACGCTCGACGTCGCCGCCCGGCGGCTCGACGTCGACGTCTCGCTCGACGGCCGGCACGCCGCGCCGCCGATCCGCCCGGCCGAGGCCGGGGTTCTCGCCAAGTACGCAAGGCTCGTCTCCTCCGCCTCGCTCGGAGCCGTGACGACCCTGGGAGGAAGCCGATGAGCCGTCTGAGCACTCTCCACGCGCAGCCCCAGCCCGGGCCACGTCTCCGCGCCGCGGACGTGCTCCTCAGGGAGCTGATCGCCCAGGGTGTCACCCACATCTTCGGACACCCCGGAGGCGCGGCGCTGCCCCTCTACGACGCCCTGTCGCAGACGGAGGAGATCACCCACCTCCTGATGCGGCACGAGCAGGGGGCCGCCCATGCGGCCGAGGGCTACGCCCGCGCCAGCGGCGAGGTCGGCGTCTGCCTGGCGACGTCCGGCCCCGGCGCCACCAACCTGATCACCGGGCTCGCCGACGCGATGCTCGACTCGACACCCGTGGTGGCGATCACCGCCCAGGTGGCGTCGCACCTGATCGGGCGGGACGGCTTCCAGGAGGCCGACATCCTGGGGATGACCCAGCCCGTGACCAAGCACAACTGGATGGTGCGCGACGCGGACCAGCTCCCCGGGACGCTGCGACGGGCCTTTGCGCTGGCCCGTTCCGGTCGCCCGGGCCCGGTTCTCGTCGACGTCCCGCGCGACGTCCTGCAGACCGAGATCGAGTGGGAGGAGGCGTCCGCGCCGGACGCCGTCGAGCGTCCGGACGTCGACGTCGTGTCGCTGCGACGCGCCGCCGTCGCGATCTCCAACGCTCGCCGGCCCGTCCTCTACGTGGGCGGCGGCGTGATCGCGTCGGAGGCGTCCGAGGAGGTGCGGGCGCTGGCACGCAAGACCGGGATCCCGGTGACGACGACCCTGATGGCGAAGGGTGCGTTCCCGGAGACCGACCCGCTCTCCCTCGGCATGCTGGGGATGCACGGCACGGCGTACGCCAACTACGCCATGCACGAATGCGACCTCATCATCGCGCTCGGCGCCCGCTTCGACGACCGCGTGACCGGGAAGCTCGCCGCCTTCGCGCCGCACGCCCGGGTCGTCCACCTCGACATCGACGACGCCGAGATCCACAAGAACCGGAGGGCCGACTACCCGCTGCGGGGCGACGCCCGCACCGTGCTCCGGGCCCTCCTGCCGCTCGTCTCCCGGCCCGACACGACGGACTGGATCGGGCGGATCGAGAGCTGGAAGGAGCGCCACCCGATCCGTTACCGGCAGCAGGGGGACACGATCCTCCCGCAGCTGGCCATCGACCGGCTCTACCAGGTGACGCGCGGCCTCCGGCCGATCGTGACGACCGATGTCGGCCAGCACCAGATGTGGGCCGCGCAGCTGTTCCTGTGCGACGAGCCGCGCTCCTTCCTCACGTCGGGCGGACTCGGCACGATGGGCTACGGGCTGCCCGCCGCGCTCGGCGCTCAGTGCGCGTCCCCGGACCGGCTCGTCGTGAACATCAACGGGGACGGCAGCTTCCAGCAGACGATGCAGGCGCTCGTCACCGCCGTGGAGATGCGCCTGCCGCTCAAGGTGGTCATCCTCGACAACCAGGGGCTCGGGATGGTCCGGCAATGGCAGGACCTGTTCTACGAGCAGCGTCTCTTCTCGGTCGGAATGAAGAACCCCGACTTCGCGAAGCTCGCGGAGGCGCTCGGCGCGGCCGGCTTCACCGCACGCCGCCCCGCGGACCTCGACGCCGTCTACCGCGAGGCGCTGGCGGTGACGGACGGTCCGGCCGTCGTCCACGTCCACTGCGATCCCGCGGCCGGCTGCTACCCCCTCTGGCCCGCCGGCCAGCCGATCGAGGCGATGGTGCTAGAGGACCCGCGGGAGTCGGCCGCCAGCACGGAGGGGCGCGCGTGAGGCAGACGTTCGTGGCGGTCGTGGACGCCGTTCCCGGGCTCGTGGCGCGCGTCGACGCGCTCTTCCGCCGCCAGGACGTGGCGGTCGAGAGCCTGGTCTTCCGCGACGCGCGCGGCACCGCTCCCGCCTCCGTGACGGTCGTCGCCGAGACCTCCGACGACACCGCACGCCTCCTCGTGAAGCACCTCCGCCGGCTCGTCGACGTCCGGGCGGTCCTGTCCCCCGCCCCGGGCGACGAGGCCTGATCGACCAAACGCATCCCCAACGACCCGAAGCAAGGAGAACCCGATGGCCAAGCTCTATTACCAACGTGACGCCGATCCCACCCGTCTGAACGGCCGCACCGTCGCCATCCTCGGCTACGGCAGCCAGGGGCACGCCCACGCCCTCAACCTCCGCGACAGCGGCGTCTCGGTCGTCGTGGGTCTCCCGCCCGGCTCCCGCTCCCGCGAGAAGGCTCTGGCCGAAGGTCTCACGGTCCTCACGCCTCGCGAGGCGTGCGAGCGGGCCGACCTGATCATGGTCCTGACGCCCGACACCTCGCAGAAGAAGCTGTACGACGAATCGATCGCTCCGGCGCTGAAGGCCGGGAAGACCCTGATGTTCGCGCACGGCTTCAACATCCGGTTCGGGACGATCGTTCCGCCGGAGGACGTGGACGTCTCGATGGTGGCGCCCAAGTCGCCCGGCCACCGCGTACGCGAGCTGTACCAGGACGGGCAGGGGACGCCGGCCCTCCTCGCGGTGGCCCAGGACGCCAGCGGCCACGCCCACGCCGATGCCCTCGCCTATGCGCAGGCGCTCGGCTCGACGCGGGCCGGCGTCCTCGAGACGACGTTCGAGGAGGAGACGGAGACCGACCTCTTCGGGGAGCAGGCGGTGCTCTGCGGCGGGGTGAGCGCGCTCGTGAAGGCGGGCTTCGAGACGCTGGTCGAGGCGGGCTATCAGCCGGAGATCGCCTACTTCGAGTGTCTCCACGAGCTGAAGCTGATCGTGGACCTCGTCTACCGGGGCGGGCTCAGCTACATGCGCCACTCGATCAGCGACACGGCCGAGCACGGCGACTACACGGCCGGGCCGCGGATCGTCACGAACGAGACGCGCGAGGAGATGCGCCGCATCCTGGGCGAGATCCGGCAGGGGACGTACGCGCGCCGCTGGATCGCCGAGAACGAGGCGGGCCGGCCCTGGTTCGAGGCCAAGCGCCAGTCGGAGCGCGAGCACCCGATCGAGACGGTGGGCCGCCAGCTCCGCGCCCGGATGCCGTTCCTCGACCCGGTCGAGGTCCTGCCGGCTCCCGTCCTCGCCGCCGCCGACGAGCCCGGGTACGGGCACGGGGTCTGAGAGCCATGACGAAGTCAGGGATCGAAGAGGTTCCCCGGGGGGCGCGGGGGGCGGAGCGCCCCCGCTGGAGGGTCTGACATGGCTCTCGACACGACGGTCGTCTGGATGGACGGCGCGCTGGTGCCGGCCGCCCAGGCGACCGTCCCGTTCCTCACCCCGGGGCTCCACTACGGTATCGGCGTCTTCGAGGGGATCCGCTGCTACGCGACGCCGGACGGACCGGCCGTCTTCCGCCTGCGCGAGCACCTGGTGCGGCTCCTCGATTCCGCCAGGACGCTCGGCTTCCGCTCCCTTCCGTACGGGCTCGCCGAGCTCACGGCCGCCACCGAGGCGGTGGTCCAGGCCAACGGCTTCGACGAGTGCTACATCCGCCCCCTCCTCTACCTGGCCGACGGCGGCTGGAACCTGAACATCGACGGCGGCCGCGCGGCGGTGGGGATCGCCGCGTGGCGCTGGACGAACTACCTGGGCGACACCCAGCGGGAGAAGGGGGTGCGGGCGAACGTCTCGTCGTTCACCCGGCACCACCCCAACGTCACGATGACCAAGGCGAAGGTGTCCGGGAACTACCCGAACAGCTTCCTCGCCAAGACCGAGTCGGTGCGGCTCGGCTTCGACGAGGCGATCATGCTCGACCCCGACGGCTACGTGGCCGAGTGCACCGGCGCGAACCTCTTCCTGGTGCGGGGAGGAAGGATCGTCACCTCGCCCACCGCGCCGATCCTGGAGGGGATCACCCGGGACACGCTCGTCACCCTCGCCGGAGACCTCGGCATCTCCGTGCTCGAGCGCCCGATCTCGCGCGACCAGCTCTACATGGCGGACGAGGTGTTCGTCTCCGGCACCGCGGCGGAGTGCGTCGGGATCACCGAGATCGACTTCCGCACGATCGGCGCCGGTGTCCCCGGGCCCGTCACGCGGCGGCTCCAGCAGGCGTACCACGACGCCGTCGCCGGGCACCATCCGCGCTCGGTGGAGTGGTGCCACGTCGTGCCGGACGCTGCCGACACCGAGGACGGGCAGGAGGAGGGACTGCGCCGGTCGGCCTAGATCAGCCCGCGGTCCTCGAGCTCGCGCTTCACGTACGCGTAGAGGACCGGCGCGAGCACGACGCCCGGCACGCCGAACGCCACCTCGGCACAGATGATGACGAGGAGGATCTCCCACGACGCCGCGTGGATCTTCGAGCCGACGATCCGCGCGTTGACGAAGTACTCGAGCTTGTGGATCACGACGAGGAAGACGAGCGAGAGGACCGCGATCCACGGCGAGACCGCCAGCGAGAGGAGCACGATGATCGTGTTCGAGATCAGGTTCCCGATCACCGGGATGAGGCCGGCCACGAACGTCACGGCGACGAGGGTGCTGGTGAACGGCAGCCGGCTGTCGAGGAGGGAGAGGATCCCGAGGAGGTAGACGGCCGTGAGCGCGGTGTTGATCGCCGAGATCTCGACTTGGGCGATGACGATCATCTCGAACGACGTGGCGAACCGCTTCACCCGCTCGGCGAGCGCGGCGGCGAGCGGGCGGTGCGTCGCCTCGGGGTGACCGAAGAAGACGAGGAGCCCGACGACCACGCCCATGAGGGCGTGAAGCAGGAGCCGCCCGGCCTCGGCTCCCGTCTTCGTCAGCTCGACGCTGTGGCCCTTGAGCCAGCTCGAGACCGCGGCGCGCAGCTCGTCGGCGTCGCTCGCGCTCTCCGGGATCAGGGACGCGACGCCCCAGACCGAGAACTTGTCCCTCAGCTGATCGATCACCTCGGCCAGCTTCCGGAAGAGAGCGGGCAGGTCGCCGACACGCCCCTTGGCGAAGCTGAAGAGCACGACCGCCGCCCCGATCACGACCCCGGCGGCGACCAGGGAGAGGAGCAGCGCCGAGAGCACCTTCGCCGTGATGCGCGAGAGGCGCGGGCCGTGCAGGAGGCCGGTCGTCTTGTGGAGGAGCGTGAAGACGAGGAGGCCGGCAACGAGCGCGGGAACGAGGTGGAAGTGGAAGACGAATGCCATGGCGGCAGCGACGAAGAACCACGCGGCCTTCTCGCTCGAGGTGGCCGGAGGCACCGGAATGACGTCCGTCGATACGCTCATTTCACCGGATTATCGGGTCTGGACGCGTGGACGGCCGCCAGGCGGTCACATTCGGCCCGGAGCGCGTCCCGCTCGCGGCGCAGCCTCTCGAGCGGGTCCCGTCCGGTGAAGAGCCGCGCGAGGAGCCGCCGGTACTCCCCCTCGTCCCGGTCGAGGGCCTCGAAGTACCAGAGGGAGAGGAGTCCGGCGAGGGGAAGGACCACGGCCGCACCGAGCATTCCGGACATGCCGAGGAGCCGGTGGACGAGGAGGAGCTCGAGGCCATACGTGACGGGGAACGCCACGAGGCCGACGACGATCTTGTAGAGCGCGATCACGTCGAGCCCGCCCCGCGTCCCCACGATCCGGAGCGCGAGGACGCCAGAGAGCCGGTACGGCACCCAGAAGGCCGCGAGGCCGAGGAGCGCGAACGGGAGGCCGAGAAGCGTGCGCAGGAGCGAGAGGAGGAGGCGTCCCGCCACGGCCGGGCGCCCCGCGTCGAGGCTCCCCGGAGCCAGGCCGAGGCGGCGGAGGAGCCGGTCGAGGGCGCGCGCCCGGCGCGCGACGGTGCGCACCACCCCGGGCTCCACCCTCTCGAGGGCCGAGTAGGCGTCGAGGAGGAGGCGGCGGTTGCGGAACGTCCGCTCCAGCGTCGGCGGGCCGTCCGACAGCTTCTCGCCGTAGAGCGACTCGACGGCGGCCACGACCCGGTGCTCGTCCCAGCTCCGCGCGTTGAGCGTGACGGACGCGAGCCCGGCGCGGATCGATTCGGTGGTCGCCTCCACCTCGCGGTCGGACGGCACCGCCACACGCTCCCCCGCGACGACCAGCACGTCGGAACGGAACTCGTCCTTGCGCGTGAAGAAGAGCCCGAGCGGCACGACCGTCACGTCGCGCTCCACCATGCGCAGGATCCGCGCGGCCCCGGTCTTCACGGCGCCCAGGGCGGGCTCGGAATGCGAGCGTCCCTCCGGGAAGATCAGCACGACGCCGCCTTCGCGCAGGACCGCGGCGAGGCGCTCGAACGACTCCTCGTTCCGCGCCTTGCCTCCCGTCTCACCCTCCTTCTCCACGTCGACGCGCCGCACGATCGGCACCACGCCGAGCGCCTGGAGGACGGGTCGGAGCGCGGGGACCTTCCAGAGCGTGGACTTCGCCACGAACGTCACCGGGCGGTCCACCGCGGCGATCACCAGCATCGGATCGACCAGGCTGTTGAAGTGGTTCGCCAGGAGGAGCGCCGGCCCTTCGGCCGGGATCCGCTCGAAGCCGGACGTCTCGAAGCGGCGGTAGAAGAGGCCGATCAGGAGGCGGACGAGCCCGACGATCGCCGCGCGCACGTCACCCCTCGGCGGGCTCCGGGAACTTCACCCTCAGGAAGGCCGCAATGGCCCCGAGGAGGACCAGGAAGAGGACGAAGAGACCGGCCCGGTAGCCGTCCGGGCTCTTGTCGGGGAACCGCGACAGCGTGAACGCCCAGACGAAGGGGCCGAGCACCGACGCGGCCTCGCCGGCGAGCGTGAAGAAGCCGAAGAACTCCGTCATCCGCTCCTTCGGGACCAGGGCGATCAGGCCGAGCCGCGAGGTGACCTTGATTCCGCCCAGACCGATCCCGGCCAGGATCCCGACCACGTAGAACGTCTGGCGGTCCCGGATGACCATCGCCAGGACGAAGACGAGGACCCAATTGGCGAGCGCCACGATCGTCGCGGTGCGGATCGTCACCCGCTGACACAGGGCGCCGTACAGGAGCCCGCCCACGACCGCGACCGCGGTGCAGATCAGGAGGAACGTGAGGACCTGGGTGTCCGAGTACCCGATCGCGAACCTCGAGTACGTCCCCATCTGGATCTGGATCGTGTGGATCACGTCGATGTAGAGGAAGTTGGAGGCGAGGAACCAGAGGAGCGCCGGCGTCCCGGGAAGGGACCGGATGGTGCGGAGCACGTCCGAGAGCGGCGAGCCGGAGCCCCCCATCGACGGGACCGCACGCGGGAGCCGTGCGAGGAAGAGGAGCGGAGCCGCCGCGACGAGCCAGAGGAGAGCCGTGGGGACGTACGCGTTCACCCTCACGAACGACGGGTCCCCCGGCACCACCGGGGCCACCGAGAGCGCCCGGCAGACCGTCTGGACGAAGCCCGGCATCCGGTCCCGGAACGCGCCCGAGATGAACGGCAGGACGAGGGCCATCCCCAGGAGCGACCCGAGGTAGCCGGCGGCGACTCCGAAGCCGGAGACGCGTCCCTGCGTGGTCTCGTCGCTCACGTCCGGGAGGAGCGCGTTGTAGAAGACGTAGGCCGACTGGAAGGCGATGTTGGCGATCGCGAAGAAGAGGAGCACCCGCGCCACGGGGCCGGGCGCGGCCACCAGCATCACCCCGGCGGTGCCGAGCAGCACGGCGGGGATGAGGAACGGCCGCTTGCCGTGACGGTCCGCGAGGCTGCCGAGGATCGGCGCCGCGATCGCGACCACCGCCATCGAGAGGCCGAACGCCATCGAGAACTTCTCGTTCCCGCGCGGCACGCGGGACGCGATGTCCACGGGCAGGTGGAGCGACAGGAGGTTCATCGCCACCGCGGTCGCCCCGAGCTCGTAGAGCGACCACGCCGTCACCGTGCCCGCACCGGCCCTCACGCGCCGGCCGCCGGCGCCGCCGGACGGCATCACGAGCGGAGCCTCACCGACGCCGCGGGGCGCCGCCTCGGGCGCATCAAGAAGACGAGCGCGAGGCCGGCCACGAAGCCGCCGACGTGCGCCCACCAGG